>CAZCBG010000061.1:0-20126 GCA_964496885.1 uncultured Bacteroides sp.
AAATAAGCGGCTTGAAAGGAAAGGAACTATACATTCCCCGAAAGCAGCAAGCCGCGGAACGTTACAAGTAATTTTAGAAAATGAAGAAGTACTTAATATTATTATTGATAATCATGGTGAGTTGTAAAGACTCAGATATATTGAAAACTACAACAAAATCATATGATTTGTTTGGAAAAGTTAAATTTTTGTCGGAAAAAAAAATAAAAGCAAATCTTGAAAAAGATTGGAGTTATTCAATTGACACCATTGAACCATATTGTTTTATTTCAAACAAATTTTTTAACCATGAAGGAGTAATTGACTCAATTATTTATTTAAATAAAGATAGTATGTTGATTCAAAAAGTAATATACAATTTTGAGAGCAATAATAAAGGGATTATATCGGTTCAAATTGATAAAACTGGTAAGAAAACGAGCGAAACGAAATATATTTCTTTCAAAGATAGTATTGCTTATCTTGAAAATTGGAATTCAGATAATAATGCAATTTTGTCTAAAACATGGACTAAATATGAGAATTCTAAAATAGCATGGTTAAAATCTGAAGACTTGAAAAGTAAATTATACTCAGAATGGGTCTATTTAAGGGACAGTAATGGACAGGAGATTATGTTAAAAACAAAGTTTGGATTTGATAAGAATCAGGATTATAAAAACCAAAAAATCAAATATCTTCAATTAGATAGCCATGGTAATTGGATAAAAAGAATTGAATATATCGAAGAAGACGGAAATTCTTGTATTGTCAAAACGAGACAAATACAATATTATGAATAAAAAAACTACTTGTAACAGCACCTTGCTTCAAGCGGGGTTTAACAACAAAGTGAAATGAACATGAAGTAATAAAAATAGCAGCAAGCTGAAAGGAAAGGAACTATACACTCCCCGCCTGAACGCAAGCTGCGGAACGTTAGCGGCAAGCATGCACAGCATCATCCATAAATAATAAAAAACAATAAATATGCAAACAATATTAGGATCAGGTGGGGCTATTGGAATACCATTAGCCAAAGAATTGAAAAAATTTACTCATCAAATTAGACTGGTAAGCAGAAACCCAAAAAAAGTAAATGAGACTGATGAACTTTACCCGATTGATGTAAATGATATAACACAAATTAACAAAGCAATAGCCGGAAGTGAAGTGGTTTATGTTGTTATCGGCTTCGAATATAAATTAAGCGTTTGGCAAAAAATATGGCCTTCGTTTATGAAAGCGGTAATTAAAGCATGTATAGCCCATAATGCTAAACTTGTTTTTTTTGATAATGTATACATGTATGATCAATCGTCAATACCACATATGACTGAAACTTCCCCTATTCATGCCCCCAGCAAAAAAGGAGAAGTAAGACAACAACTGTACGAAATGATTATGAATGAAGTGGAGAAAAATAATCTTACTGCACTTATTGCTAGATCGGCTGATTTTTATGGCCCTGACAATAAAAGCAGCGCTCTGAATATGATGGTTGCAGATAATTTTATGAAAGGGAAAAAGGCACAGGCATTCGGCGACATCAACAAAATTCACACATATACATATACACCAGATGCTGCTAAGGCAACGGCCTTACTTGGTAATACAATTGATGCATATAATCAAGTATGGCATGTTCCAACTACAAAAGAAAAATTAACAAACCTGCAATGGATCCAATTAATTGCAAATGAATTGAAGGTAGAGGCTAAAATTCAAACTGTACCTGTATGGATGATTAAAATACTTGGATTGTTTATTCCGATTATGAAAGAGTTTCCTGAAATGATTTATCAAAATGAACAAGATTATATATTCGATAGCAGTAAATTTGAAAAGCGATTTGGAATTATGGCAACAACGCCCAAAGAGGGCATCAGAATTCTCATCGAAAGTTTGAAAACTCAAAATGCAAACCGCTAACATGGGTCAAAAAATATGCGGGTGTTGGTGCATTTGCAAATGCATTTTTCAGCGGTAGAAGATGTTAGGCATTTGCGAGTCAGTTCAGTTTTTATTTATAAATTTATGTCGGTTTGAAAAGTTAGTGCAAGCAAACCCGCACATATTCTAGCCAACAACCGTTAGGTAAACATATTTAGCAACATATTAATTAAGATGACAATAGAACTATACATTTCAAAGCAAGAAATTGAAAGACAAAATATATTGTCTGAAATTCATTTTGCAATTTTAGATGCTGATAAAACTGTTAGTGCTCTGGTTGGAAAAATGATGGGAAAGGAAATGATACTATATAATGCACCTGGAACTTTCAAATATGGTCTTTCTAGTGTAAAAAATCACATATCTCTTCACCTAATGCCCATTTATTGCGTTCCAACTTTACATTCAAAATACAAAGAGTTATTACCTAAAGCTAGTTTCCAAAAAGCTTGTATCAATTTTACGTCTGAGAAAGAAGTGCCTATTGAAATTTTGAAATCACTATTAGTTGACTGCTCTAAAATCGATCTCTTTAAAATCAGAGAAGATTATTTAAAATTGAAAAAATAATAATAAATGCCTGCCTATGACAGCTGTTAGAACCAATTGTTGCGTTTTTTGGTTACGGGAAAATTTAATTTCATAGCTTCTTCTTTCCTAGCTGAAAAAACTCAGTGATAAAGAAGAAACTGGGCGTAGAAGCGAATCATTATAATCAAGGTAATATCACATCCTAAAAAGCAATTATGAAAACATTTAATCTAAAAGTTGACTTATTTTTTGATAAAGCAAAGAAATGGAAAGAAGAAATGAATTTACTCAGATCGTTTATTTTGGAATGCAATTTAGAAGAAGATTTTAAATGGATGCATCCTTGTTACTCTTATACAGCAAACAATATTGTTTTAATTCACGACTTTAAAGACTATTGTGCGCTTTTGTTTTTCAAAGGAGTTCTGCTAAAAGATAAAAAAATGGTTTTAGTTCAACAAACCGAAAATGTTCAAGAAAGGCGGCAAATCCGATTTACAAGTCTAATAGAAATTGTGAAACATAAAGAAACGATTAAAGAATACATTCAAGAAGCTATTGAAATAGAAAAATCAGGTTTAAAAGTTGAATTAAAAAAGACATCAGAATTTAAAATGCCAGATGAATTTCAAGATTTATTATTAAAAAATAAAAAACTTAAAACTGCATTTGAGAAACTAACACCTGGACGACAAAGAGGTTATTTGCTATATTTTTCATCTGCTAAACAATCTAAAACAAGAATAGATAGAATTGACAAATATCTTCCTAAAATTCTTGATGGGAAAGGATTAGATGATTAAAGTAAAATATTTAAAACAAAAAAAATAGCCCAGCCCATAAAGGAAAATAAAATCTCAAAAAAATATTTAATATTTGCAAAAAAAATGCAACAACTTTGTACCTACAAAATATAATAATATCGAAGTTTCAGTTGTGAAAATAGGAAATTCAAGAGGTTTTAGAATAAGTAAAACACTTTTGGAAAAGTATAAAATCAAAGACAAAGTTGAATTGATTTTAGAAAAAGGTCAAATGATTATTAAACCAATTTCTGAACCAAGAAAAGTTTGGGACAATGCATTTAAGGAAATGCATAAAAATGGAGATGACCAACTTCTGATGGGAGACGTATTTGAAAACGAAGATTTGGAGGAATGTGTAGAGGAACGTTATGCACAAAAAAAAAAACAAGATGAAAATATTTATCGCGACAACATTGACTCTTTTTTTGTTTTCAAATATCCCGACTGCTTTTTCTCAAAGAATAGGAATTGAAAATCCGTCAGCTGCTTATGTTGAATTCCTTGGTTATAAATATGAATCAAGAAAAGATTCTAAAGGTGCTGAATATGGAGTATGTATATTCCCAGATAGATCAGAATGCGAAGCTTGGTATTTTTTTAGAGGAATTTGTGGAGAAAAATATTCTTACTGTGCATTGAAAGGATGTGGTACAAAGACAAAGATAGATGACAAGGGATCTTATACTTCCCAATATGCAGTTTGTAGTTGCACCGATTCAAAAGGAGCAACACAAGACATTCCTTTAATTGATTTTATGGAACAACATGGTGACACTTTATTTAAATTCAAAAAAGGAAAATGAAATTTACTGTACATAACTTTATATTTCTGTCATCGAAGGTTCGTGGGTGTCGGAAACCTAAGTAAATTTTATTTATATTTGCGGTGGAGACAAGAAAGTGCGCTAATATCGCCGCCGCCAGAAAACGTTGAGTTGTTATGGGCAAGTTTTAAATTACATTACTTAATATAAATATTTATGGCAAAAGAAATGATTGTTGAAAAATCTATTATTATAGATAAACCAAGTCTGGAAGTATTTAATTTACTTAGAATTACAAAAAACCAAGAGAATTTTAGTGTATGGAACATGAAGGACCCAAATAAGGAAACAACTTCGACTGGAACTGATGGAACTATAGGTTTTGTTTACACATGGAATAGTAAAAACAATAGCGTTGGAGCAGGCAGTCAAAAAATTATTACACTTATTGAAGGTGAGCTTATTGAATATGATTTAAATTTTGAAAAGCCAATGAAGAATACAGGCAGATCAAAATTTGTAATTCAATCATTGTCGAATACACAAACAAAAGTTATATGGACTTTTCAAGGCCCAACAAAATTTCCAATGAGTTTATTTAAAGGAATATTTCAGAAAATGCTGGGAAAAGATATAATCCAAAGTCTTGAAAACCTTAAGATACTTTTGGAAAAATAAACCAGCCAATAACATGGGCTTAAAATATGCGTGGGTTGGTGCATTTGCAAATGCATTTTTCAGCGGCAGAAGATGTTTGGCATTTGCAGGTCCGTTCTGTTTTTAATTTGTAAATTTATGTCGGTTAAGTAAGTTGGTGCAAGCAAATCCTCATATTTTCTATTCCACAAAAGTTGATTGCTATTTTGTACATCAATAGGTTTACCAAATTGAGATTAAAAAAATGGAAGAGACTTTTAGAAATAAAATAAGCAATGATCTAAAGGAAAGTAAGATTAATTGGAAAGAAAGTCTTTTATTTATTCCAATTGCATTTATAACATATATCTTCCATGAGTTCGGACATTTAATATTTGGAGAACTATTGGGGAATGATATGAGAATGGGGTTAAATTATGCAATTCCGAAAAGTGGCTATTTTATTAAAGAATCTCATGCTTTATGGTCTGCTATAGGAGGACCACTTTTTACACCATGACGTTTTTTAGCAGCAAAACGTTAGTCAACACTTTGAGACAGCCACTCAATGATTTGCTTTATAATGAAATAAAATTTAGTTTAGCATTAAAATTAGTCTATAAAAAAAATGCCACATCAATTCTTAGCAAGTTTCTTACTTTTCTTATAATTCTTCAGATGTCTTCTTGCAAAAAGGTTATAAGAATACAATCAAAAACCTGAACTTAGTTCTTTACAACAAGGGCTTAAAACTATCTAAAGTATCCAAACTAAACTATAATTATATTAAATTTGCACAGAAATAACTATAATAACAAACATAAAACCAATGCATAAAAGCATGCTTAAAATGAATTTTGTATTTTATTAATATTTAAAAAAGTAATGGTATATAACTACAAAGAATCTTTTGCAATAAAATTGTCTATTTATGGCTCTGTTATAATGGCTATTACCGGCATTTTAGCTTCAATATACGGGAACTCCATTTCATTGTTATTTGACGCTCTTTACACATTAATAGCAATGCTCATTTCCATAGCAGGATTGCGCATTTCAAAATTACTGAAAATAAAGTACAGTTCAAGGTTTAATTTCGGCTACTATTCATTTGAACCATTATTTGTATTAATTAATGGACTATTATTGATGATATTAGCCTTTTCATTATTTATGTCTTCAATACAATCAATCTTAAATGGAGGAAGAATAATTGAACTGGCAGTTGTAACCGAATATCTGATATTTTCAATTATCATATGCAGCAGCTTAACATTTGTTTTAAAATATTATGCCAGAAAAACCAAATCAGAAATACTTCTTACTGAATCTATTAACTGGATGCTCGATGCACTAATCAGTGTAATCGTATTATTTGTATTTTTAATGTCATTCTGGTTAAAAAATACTCAATATAGTTTCTTAATTCCCTATTTAGATCCAGGTATAACAATTATACTTATTCTTTTCTTTGTTTATCAGCCAATCAAATTAATCAAATCTGGAATTTTTGATTTACTTCTTGCGGCACCACCTAAAAAGTTTATTGAAGAAATAAAAGAAAAAATTATAGGCAATAAACACACATATGGATTTACAGAAATTAAAATAAATGCTGCAAAAATTGGCAGAACAACTTATATTGAAATTATATGCTTTTACAATAAAAATTTTGAAATTAGAACAATTGAAATCTTAGATACCTTGAAAAATCAGATCAAAATAGAAGTCGAAAATTTTTCAAAAAATCTGGAAGTAAAGGTATCATTTAAAACATTGCAGCAAAAATGAAAGGAATTAAAACGATAGACAAGAACAGCCAGTTGCTAATCGAGTGAACTGCCCTATGCATTAATAAGCTAACAGGGGGAGGCTCTCTCACCACTCCCCGATAAAAATCGGGATAAATTCCCGTGAGAGTCAAGTAAACAGCAGTTCATTAAAATATGGAGCAATTTTACACCTAAGGTCGTGATAACGCTTCGCTAAGTTCTCGTAGAGCTAAAGCATCGCTTCATAACCTCTTTTGTGTTAATAGAATAATTCCAAGATGATGGAATTACTTCAAAAGATAGATTTTGCCTCATTATAAATTAATAAAATGCAACTATCCTTTGATTTGAATGTTTATAGAGAAAAAGACTGTAATTTTGATTTTATTATAACAGCTTGCATTTTTTTGTTTAGATTTACCAAACTTAAAACAAGCATACTAAATTAAGGTAAACATTTGTATTTTTATGATGTTAATTTGATGATGTGTGCTTATATACTTGGCTATTATATTAAAGAAGGCAGCATTCATTTATCAAAGACCAGGTGAAATCTTAGATTAATGGATGTATATATCGGATTCTTTTTATTTTCGGCAGGAGTGGGTTTTCTCAATGAAAGTCTTCTTCTTGCTATTATATATTATTTGTTAATCCTGCTCTTAGGAAACTTTATATACTCTTTGTATGCTAGAAAATACTTATTCAAAACCGACGAAAATTTTCATTGGCTTTGCTTAGGATAACATTATAAAACAAACGATGAATACGCTACCCATATATAAAATAGACGGACGTCAGTTGTATTACACCTTTGTTGCAGGTGGAAAGAAAATACTTGAACAGCAATCTTTTTTGAATAAAATTAATGTTTTCCCGGTAAATGATGGTGATACTGGTAGCAACATGGCCATTACCATTCGGTCTGCTATTGAATCAATACTTCCCGACAAATCATTTACAGTTACCGCCAAAAGCATAGCAGAAAATGCAATCATGAATGCCCGTGGCAATTCAGGAATAATATTCGCACAATTCTTATTTGGCATAAGTAAAGAAACCGAGGAACGCGAAAGCCTTACCGTTCCTCAATTTGCAGTGTGTATTAAGAATTCAATACCCTATATGTACGAAGCTGTCGCCAATCCTGTTGAAGGTACCATGCTCACTGTCATTAGAGAATGGTCCGAATTTATTTACACTCAAAGAGAAGTTATTACCGATTTCAAACAATTATTCCTACTTTCAAAAGAAATCATAGCAAAATCTCTTACCGAGACGAAGCAAAAACTGCTTGTGCTTGCAAAAGCTAAAGTAGTGGATGCCGGTGCAAATGCTTTTGTGTTTTTTATTGAAGGGATTATAGAGTTGATATTTTCAAACAGTATTCGAAAGTTATTACAATCAAAGGCAGAACCATTGGTCTTGCCTTCTAACAATGAAAAGATTTCAGCGGAAGTTAAATATAGGTATTGTACCGAAGGCATTTTAAGAAATCTTAGCATAGATCAGAAAACACTTTCCCTCTTACTCCAACAAAACGGTGATTCGGTAGTAATAGGAGGTGATGAAAAAACCAAACACATTCATATACATACCAACCATCCAGCTACCCTCTTTCATCAGTTAAAAGATGTGAGTCTGATTACTTTTCAAAAAGCCGACGACATGTTACGGCAAAGCGAAGTTATATTCAAGCGGAAGTGGAAAATTGCAATAGTTACTGATTCCACCTGTGATTTACCGCAAGATATTATCGATCATTACCAAATGAATATGCTGCCGCTTAATATCAATTTTGGCGAAAGACATTACCTCGACAAAATTACCATTCATCCCGAGCAATTTTACGAGCTACTCAATAAATTCAGCGAATTTCCAAAAACATCTCAGGTGAATGAAAAAGCATTCACCACATTGTATGTACAGCTGGCTGCTCAATACGATTCAATTATTGCGATTCATTTAACCGATAAGTTTAGCGGTACTTTTTTCAGCAGCCAAAAAGCAGCGCAGGCTGCTAGTAAAGAGTTTAATAAACCAATAAGCGTTATAAACTCGAAAAGCCTTTCTGGATCGCTCGGATTAATAACATTACGCATTGCTCAAGCCATAGAAGCCGGTCTTTCGCATGATGAGATTGTGTTAAAGACTGAAAAGTGGGTAGAAGATTCCAGCATTTTTGTAAGTGTGAAAACACTCAAATACATGGTTCGTGGTGGCAGGGTTTCCCATGCTAAAGGGTTTATTGCAAATTTGCTGAACGTTAACCCTATTGTTTCCATGGATAAAAATGGTGGGTCTTATGTTTTTGGCAATACATTAAGTCAGAAGCGTAATATGGAAAAGGTGATGCACCACATCTATAAGATATGTAAAAACCGTGAGGTATGGAATTATATCGTGCTCCATGCTCAAAATAATGATGCAGCAGCATGGTATGCACAGAAAATGAATGAATTTTCAGGCAAAATGCCGTTGGCTATTGTTAATATTTCACCGGTAATAGGTAGTAATGCAGGAATTGGTGCCGCTTCTGTTGCAATAATGTTAACTTAAATACTAAGATTATGACGTTTATTCAAATTTACCTAATGGCTTTAATGACAATCATGATCATGATGTCGTTTTTATGGATCATAAGCATCCCATTAAAGAATGTTAGTATTGTTGATCTTTTTTGGGGCATGGGTTTTGTAGTTGTAAGTATTGTTTACTTTTTAAAATCTGATGGTCTCGAAAGTCGTAAAATACTTTTATTATGCATGGTTTGCATCTGGGGGCTGCGTCTGTCAATATATCTTGCATGGCGCAACATTGGAAAAGGCGAAGATTACCGTTACCAGAAATTCCGTAATGATTATGGCGAACATCGATACTGGTGGATCAGTTTTTTCCAGACGTTTCTTTTACAGAGCATATTGATATGGCTCATTTCTGCACCCTTGTTGGGCGCAGAATACTACAAAAATGGAAATGCTTTAAACATATTAGATTATCTGGGTATCATCGTTTGGCTTATCGGTATTATATTTGAAGCAGGTGGAGATTTTCAATTGGCTCGATTTAAAGCAAATCCGGCAAACAAGGGGAAAGTGATGAACAAAGGGTTTTGGCATTTTACACGTCATCCAAACTATTTTGGAGATGCAACAGTCTGGTGTGGGTATGCTCTTTTAAGCATCTCTGCAGGCAGCTATATTCCTGTTTTAGGTGCTGTTTTAATGATCGCTTTAATAATCAAAGTTTCGGGAGTGGCACTTTTAGAAAAAACTTTAAAAGTAACAAAACCGGAATACCAAGATTATATTGAAAAAACGAGTGCATTTTTCCCTTACTTCCCTAAAAAATAATAATTATGGCACATACAATATGGCTTTTACTATTCATTATTTGGGGTTTACCACTTACTTTTTATCGTAGCAAGTTTCGGAAAATTGTTTATCAAACTGACAGTTGGGTCATCAATATCAAACCTTATTTCTGGAAAGAGCTCAAAGCTTTAATCGGGAATATGTATCCCGATAATAGAAATTATATAAAATTCAGAAATTTTTATCGTATGTATCTATCTATTTATATTGTATTGTTTAGCTGTTTTACTTTCATTCATTCAAATCAAAATATGAAAAAAATCGAAGTGGGGAGTATCGTCCCAGAATTTAGTTTAAAGGACCAAAATGGTAATTTATTTTCCGTCAGCACTGTGCTGGGTAAAAAAAATATCGTGCTTTATTTTTATCCAAAAGACGACAGCCCGGGATGTACTAAAGAAGCCTGTTATTTTCGCGACCAGTTTGAAGTTTTTATTGAAGCCGATGCCCTGATCATAGGTATCAGTGGACAATCCGTTGAAAGTCATAAGAAGTTTGCAGAAAAGTACCGACTTAGTTATACGTTGCTTAGCGACGAAGAAAATAAAATACGGATGCTTTTTGGTGTTCCTACTAATTTATTTGGATTATTGCCCGGTAGAGTAACTTATGTAATTGATAAAAAAGGCAAGGTCGTTTTTATTTTCGATTCACAAACACAAGCAAAAAGGCATGTAGATGAGGCATTGAATATTTTGAAGGGGTTGATATAATAAAAAAGCCAGTCGATAACAAAGGTTCTTATACCTTATGGGTTTCAGTGCAATTTGCATTTTGGTTCTTATAGGCAAGTCTTTAAATGGCAGCTAGATTAGCCAAGAATGTTTTTAAGCATCTCGTTTAGGGCTGGCCATTAGCTTTCATGCAGAGAAAAATTTACCACTAAATATAAAGTGATTCATGCATAAAAATATAATCCAAGATTTAAAAAAGTTCATTGATTTAAATGAGAGTGAGGTTGAAATAGTTAAGAAATATGTTGAAACAATTCAATTAAAAAAGAAGGAATTTGTATTGCAATAAAGCAAAGTATGCAGGAAGCTGTACTTCGTTGAAAAAGGTTGTTTGAGAATGTTTTTTATCAATAAAAAAGGAAGCGAGCAAATCACTCAGTTTGCTTTAGACGGTTGGTGGATTTCTGACTATCAAAGTTTTTTGAACAATACAGTTTCAGATTATTGTATCCAGGCTATAGAAGCATCTACAATAGTATCCATCGAAAGTAAGCATCTTGACAGTTTACTCACTGAACTCCCACAATTAGAAAAATTTTTTAGAAAAATGATGCAAAAATCTATCGCTGAGGCACAACATAGGGCAAAATTATTGTACGAAATGTCAAAAGAAGAATTTTACTTTCATTTTAGCACCTCCTTCCCTGAATTTATGAAGCGAGTACCTCAATATATGATAGCATCCTATCTTGGCCTTAGCCCAGAATATTTGAGCGAACTGAGAAAAAAAATTAATTTAAAATGATTTTCTTAAACCAGTTTAATATTTATATGCTTTTTCTGAAGTACTTTTGCTAGATTAATCAAAATTCAAAAATTTAAAATATGGATACAAAAGCACAAGTATTGGAAACAATGAAAAAAGAAGGGGTACCTTTAAATGCTGGCAAAATTGTTGAATTAACAAATATTGACCGTAAAGCAGTCGATAAAGCTATGAATGATTTGAAGAACAGTGGATTAATTATTTCTCCAAAGAGATGTTACTGGCAAGCAAAGTAAAATAAATAAAACAAAATTAAAAAAAATACAATGAGCAAATTAAGCGAAAAATTTTTAGAAGTAATGAAGCATGAAGGTGTAGTTTCCATCCTATCATGGGGTGTAGAACCACATTTAGTAAATACCTGGAATTCATATTTAGTGGTAACTGAAGATGAACGTATTTTAATACCAGCCTACGGTTTTAGAAAAACTGAAAAAAATGTGAATGTGAACAATAAAGTAAAAATATCATTAGGAAGTAAAGAAGTGATGGGTTACAATGATTATCAAGGAACAGGTTTTATCATTGATGGTAGAGCACGTTTTTTTGAATCAGGTGAAGAATATGTGATGATGAAAAGTAAATTTTCTTTTCTAACAAGGGTATTGGAAATAACTGTAGATAATGCAAAGCAAATGTTATAGTATTATTTAAGAATTGATTTTTCGGAAGATAGTTTGTGTGGAAAAAAAACTGCACAAACTATTTATTTTTAGAACACATTAGAATTATCATTTTAAACTAAAAAATATATCATAAAGGCAAGAAACGCTCACCTGCGGATAGCATATGGTTTTCTGTTTACTTCTGGGCTGCACTTTGCGTTAGCTCTAAAGCAAAACTACGGCCACCCGAATAAACGATAACTGAAAACCTAAAAAACATTCTTACATGGACAAAAGTGTATTTTTAAACAAACAGAATATTCCCAGCAATAATGACTTGATGAATGCTTTAGGATATAATTTTAATTCCTGGCAAATGATAAAGGATTATGTTCTTTTGAAATACCCAAGTGCAATTGAAGAGTGGAATTATCCGAGTGATAAGTATGGATGGAGTTTTAGGATTAAGGATAAAAAAAGGGTGATACTATATCTATTACCCAGAGAAAAATTCTTCAAAGTAGCATTTGTATTTGGGCAAAAAGCATTTAATACAATAATGGAAAGCCAGATTTCTAATACAATAAAAATTGAACTTGATTCCGCAAAGAAATATGCTGAAGGTCGCGGAATTAGAATTGACATTATTAATGATAAGATAACAAATGATATAAAGGAATTAATCGATATAAAACTTTCCAATTAAAGTTTAAAAGTGAATTCGCATTGTTGATTTAAATAATCTTATGATTGAGAAATATTAAATAAATATGAATAGTAAAAACTGTTTTTAATCATAAAGGTCAAAAATAAATAAGAGTTGTTAATATTTAATTACATTTGTAGCTGCCTGACAAGAAATTGGAGGTTAATCACAACAAAAGGCTAAAAGCTGAACTTTAGGCACAATTAAATTCTACAGTAAATGTATCCATATCACAACAAAATTAAGCAGCGAATTAAAAACAATGAACTTTCAGGATATGAATATGTTGATGCATACAAATCAATAAAACCATGTTTACTTTTATATTTTTCTACTGAGCCTAAAATCAGACCAATTAGAAAGCATAGATTTGAAGAATATGAATTGATAATACAAGAAACACTAAAAAAATAAAGAAGAAGTATTAATTTCATTATCATCTAATTTAAACCGTATGATATACAGACTCATCATTTTTCTGGCACTCAATTTTGCTGCACTTGCAATAGGCGGAATATTTACAAGTAAAGGCGTTTCTTCTGACTGGTATGACAACTTAGCTAAAGCCCCATGGACCCCTCCTGGCTGGGTCTTTGGAGCTGCATGGACTACCATTATGATTTGCTTTAGTATTTATATGGCAAATGCATGGCTGAAAATTGAGCATAAAAAACTTCTCATTATTTTATTTGCATTTCAATGGATATTGAATGTAAGCTGGAACCCTTTTTTCTTTTATTACCACAATATTTTGTTAGCTTTCTTTGTAATTAGTTTGCTTACGATACTCATTGGATACATCCTATTTTTTTATTGGCCTGCATTAAAACTTGTATCAATATTAATCCTTCCTTATTTTATTTGGCTTTTAATTGCTACATCATTGAATGGCTATATATTGTTTAAAAATTAATTTGGAATAGAAATGAATTATGCCTAAAACTATTTAGGAAAATGTTGGGTTTGATGGATAAAGGAAGATCTGTTTATTTGCGATTTTTTGTCTAGATAATGAAATAGGAACATAAACCTGCATTTCGCTATAAAGAGCATGTTATAATTCAACTAAAAGAAGACTCAACAATAAAAAACAATTAGACAAAATGAAAACAATAATACGAATCATTGCTATAGTGCTAATTTTTATAAGTTGCAATCAGACCAGTAAAATAAATAAAAAAACAAATAAAATGGAGAAACAAAAAAAAGAAACAACAAACGCAGCTTCAAATAAAGACACAAGCCCTAAGGTAACCGGGATTGGTGGAATTTTCTTTTATTCAGACAATTTGAAGAAAACGAAAGAATGGTACTCCAAAAATTTAGGAATTGAAATAAATGATTGGGGTTCTTCGAGTTTTGAATCCAGAAACATAAACAAACCTGATGAAATCAACTCACTTCAATGGAAACCTTTCAAAAAAGGGGATGAATATTTTTCTCCATCCAAAAAGGATTTTATGATAAATTACCAAGTTCAGAATATCGAAGGTCTTGTAAAGAAGTTCAAAGAAAACGGAGTTAGTATTCTTGACAGTATTGTGACTTATGATTTTGGGAAATTTGTACATATTATGGACTCAGAAGGCAATAAAATTGAACTATGGGAACCTGCAGACAGCAAGGGAAGCCACTAAACGTAAGCAGGCTGACTCGGCTTATATACTATCCATATGCCTCATCTCCTGACAAAAAATAATTTGCTAGTTTCTCTATAATATTTATCTTTATAGATGCTTTTATGGGCACAGCAAATTCGGCTAAGTAAATTCTATCGTACTTATTTGCAACATATTGTGAAATTTTAAGATGGCAGCCTTGTAGAATGATAGATTTAATTTTAAGAGCTCAATACTACAAATAAGATGAATGCTAATAAAGACACTTCACCCATAGAAATATACAGTGGCAATCCATGGCAAGTTGGAATGGTCAAGACTTTATTAGAAAATTCAGGAATCAAGGTCTATATGCAGGATGTAATTATGGGAACATTAAATCCATGGTGGACAGCAGGTGGAGGAGCAGGCGCAATAAGATTATTTATCTTAGACAATGATTATGAGAAAGCGAAAGAAATTGTCGAAGAATATGAAAGAACCCAAGAATAAGATTGTAAAGCTCGGTAACATTATCAGAAGAATTATCATGCCTATTTATCAATAAATGGGTTGTTTTTTGATACTAATTTTAATAAAGACAAATCCTATCTGAGGTTTCTAGAATTGGATGGTTTTAATAATAAATCTTAAATAAATTCTATAAGATATGAAGTTTCTTATCACGATCATTTTAAATATTAATTTCTATGAAATGCAATTGCCAAGTCGCACAAACAGAAACTGATTTTGCAAATTTTAATTGGTATGCAAATGAAAATCAAGTTTTAAAGCCCATGGCCAATGATGAAAACCGTATTGTTTTCATGGGAAATTCTATAACTGAATTATGGAAAGTCATCGATAGTAGTTTTTTTATCAACAAACCTTACATTAATCGAGGGATAGGTGGGCAAACAACTTCGCAAATGTTAATCCGATTTCGTCCAGATGTAATTGCTTTAAGGCCCTCAGTTGTGGTAATACATGCAGGTATAAATGATATAGCTGAAAATCAAGGACCGATTTCATTGGAAAATATTTATGGCAATATTATCTCCATGATTCAATTAGCAAAGGCTAATAAAATTAATGTAGTAATTTCCTCAATTCTTCCAGCAAATCATTTCCTCTGGCGTCCACAAATTAAGCCTGCAGAAAAAATTATCGAACTTAATTCGATGCTTGAAGTTTATTGTAAAGAAAACAACATTGTTTACCTTGATTATTATTCAAAAATGCATGATGAGGAAAAAGGATTAGATAAAAAGCTTACTGCGGATGGTGTTCATCCAAATCTTGCAGGTTACAAAATAATGGAGCCATTGGTTGAGGTTGCTATTCTAAAAGCCATACATCAAAGTAAGTAAAGTTGAACAAAAAGAAAAGAGATCATAATTAGCTGGTTTATAGGATATACCATTATGAAGAATGAATGGCTTATCATGAATTTTCTATTTAATGTAGTTGCCTATCCTTTTAAAATCTCATTTCAGTGGATTTTAAATATCTATTAACCTTAATGAAATTCAAGTCACAATTATTAAAACCTTATAAATATGGCATTCTTTCAATTTCAAAAAGAACAATTCATCAACGCCACACTTGATGAAGTATGGGATTTTATAAGTTCACCACAGAATTTAAAAAAAATCACACCTCAAAAAATGGGTTTTGACATTCTCACCTTAAACCTACCTGATAAAATTTACGAGGGAATGATAATTTGCTATTTGGTTCGTCCTTTATGGAATATCCCCACCAACTGGGTTACAGAAATTACACATATAAGGGATAAATCCTATTTTGTAGATGAACAAAGAATTGGACCTTATAGTTTATGGCATCATCAACACATTATTCTACCTTTAAAAAATGGAGTTTTAATGAAAGATATCGTGAGTTACAAACCTCCTTTTGGATTAATGGGACGTATAGCTAATAACTTATTCATTGAAAGTAAATTAAATGAAATATTTAATTACCGAACAAAACAACTTGAGAATATATTTCCATCATGAGAATCTCCATATAAGTGCGGAATAATAAACATTAAGCTAAACCATACAATAACATGAAACAAAAAGTATCATTGGTATTATCCGGTGGAGGAGCAAGGGGGATAGCTCATATCGGCGTTATTGAGGAGTTGGAAAAACAGGGATATGAGATTAAATCTCTTTGCGGAACTTCCATGGGTGCATTGGTTGGTGGCATTTATGCTCTTGGCAAACTGGATGAATTCAAAACCTGGTTGTTCACCCTCGATAAAATCAAGGTGTTTAAATTGGTTGATTTCAGTTTTACTTCTCAAGGCCTGATTAAAGGTGACAGAATCATTAAAACTTTAAAGGAATTTATTCCAGATAAAAACATAGAAGAGCTTCCTCTTCTTTTTGCCGCAGTGGCGGTAGACCTGCTGAAAAAGGAAGAAGTTGTATTTACAAAGGGAAGTTTATATGAAGCCTTACGGGCATCTATTTCCATTCCTACTATATTTACGCCGGTAAATCTGGGCAACACTTTATTGGTTGACGGGGGCATTTTAAATAATATCCCTGTAAATCATGCTCTAAGATGCGAGGGTGATTTGCTGATTGCTGTTAATGTGAACGCGAATATACCGATTTATAAGCCGTTGTTGTTGAAAAAAGAATCCGTAGCAAAAGAATCCGCTTACATAAAAAAAATGAAAGCCTTTCAGCAGCATTTGTATAAAAGCAATCCTGAACCTGAAAATCACAATGAAAAATTTGGTTATTTTAACCTGATTAGCAAAACCCTCAGTTTAATGACGGAACATATCGCCAAGGCAAATATAGAAAAGTATCCGCCTGATATGCTGATCGATATATCAAGACATTCCTGTGAAATGTTTGATTTTTACAAAGCAGAAGAACTGGTGGAAATCGGCAGACATTCGGCTGCGGAATTTCTTGAAAAGAAGCTTAAAAACAATTAGTTAATGGTTATTAAGTTATTGGTTATTACTTAAAATTTATTCTTTAAACAAGAGTTGATACGCTTTAGGTTAACTTTTTTGTATCTTTGCTTGGTGGATAAAAACAGAAGAATTGAACTGAATTTTCTATCAGGACTATTTTAAAGATTTCATTACAATAGCTTAGTTTGCAGTCATTCTATAATTAAAAGGATGCATTGTATTATTTTTAAAACTTTAAAACAAAAGATATGAATCAAAATAAAATTATTCCCAGCCTTTGGTTTAACACAGAAGGTGGCATGATTTCAAAAGTCATTGAATATTACAAAAATATTTTTGAGAATGATTTTGAGAATGGAAATATAATTCCACTTGGCAACACACCCAGCGGAAATACCGAGATGTGTGAAGTGAAAATTTTTGGACAAAAATATTCTTTGATGAGTACAGAAAAAGAACATCATCAATTTAATGATGCTCTAGCATTTACTATTAATTGTGAAGACCAAAATGAAATTGATAAATTTTGGAATTATTTCACACAAGAAGGCGAAGAATCACAATGTGGTTGGTGTAAAGATAAATATGGGCTTCGTTGGCAAGTATTGCCTAAAAATCTAGGAGAACTGATGAGTAAACCTAGTTCCTGGAAAGTAATGATGTCGCAGCGGAAAATAGTGATTGAAGAATACTTAAAATAACAA
Source organism: uncultured Bacteroides sp. (assembly GCA_964496885.1). Lineage (GTDB taxonomy): Bacteria > Bacteroidota > Bacteroidia > Bacteroidales > JACABE01 > JACABE01. The sequence goes on from CAZCBG010000061.1 coordinate 17,876, forward strand.
TAAACCGCTGACTCAATTCAAATTAAACGGGTTTTGGAAATTATTTGACTGTGGATGCAAGAAAAAACACACATAACTTCACATTTGAAATAGGCTGCAAATTGCTGAATGTTATGGAAAAACATTTATTGTTTGAACCAAACGACTTGAATAAAAGAAACAAAAACTTTAAGATTCAAATACAAGAATTAAAATGATAAAAATGAATCCATTACTAAGAAATATTTTATTGGTAGTTGCCGGTATAATTGCGGGAAGTGCTTTGAATATGGGAATTATAATGATGAGTGCTTCTATCATCCCACCACCTCCAGGTGCTGATCTTACGACCATGGAGGGCTTGAAAGCATCTATGCATTTATTACAACCTCAACATTTTATTATGCCGTTTTTAGCTCATGCTCTAGGAACGTTTTCAGGAGCTTTATTAACAGCAATTTTTGTCACTAGGTATAAAATGAGATTTTCATTAGGTATTGGAGCCTGGTTTATGATAGGTGGTTTTATTAATATTTTAATGCTCCCATCACCAATATGGTTTACAATAGCAGACTTGACAATTGCATATATTCCAATGGCATACTTAGCAGGTATAATTAGCAATCATAAAAAAGAAAATAAATATTAAACAAATGAGCGTAAAGAAAGATGATAAATATTTAAAACTTCCTTTTGCTACACAGACAAAAGGATACATTGATGTTAGCCAAAAGCGTGAATTATGGCAAGAGATTGGCAATGAGTTTAAAGGAAAATTCATAATTGGCCACAATTCAGGAAATGAATTAGAGATTCTGAAAATTTCAATTCCCTATAAAAACTGGGAAATCATTCTATCTGAATCAGATACTAGACCGTTAAAATTTGAAATTTCTTTTACAAGCGAAATTGATTATGAATTAATAATTGGATACGAGGACGCTATTGAGAAATTATTGAAACGACTAGGTAGAAAAGAAATCGAATTGGGCAACGAAAAATTTGATACTAAATATTTAGTAAGGAGTCACAACTTCGCAATGACAAAAAAAATAATAACCCAAGATATAATTGACGATTTTATAAAACTCGATATTTACTCATTTGCCTACACAACTGATTTAAAAAAAAGAACTTCTCATTTGATTTCGGTGATTAGCAGAACAATTGATGACAAATCTACGATTGAAGAATTGATAAGGTTGCATATCAGAATAATTGATAGATTTAAAGAACTAATGCTAATAGTATAACAATTTCTATTCAACCAGACTTCTATGAAAAAAGAAATCAAAACAGAAATATTAATAAAAGCAAGGCTCTAGAAAGTATGGGCAATTCTCACCAATTTTGACAATTACCCAAATTGGAATCCATTTATTAAATCAATAAAAGGAGAAGTAAAAGTTGGTAATACAATATCTGCTAAACTTGAACCACCCAAAGCTAAAGGAATGACTTTTAAACCAAAAGTTCTTATCTTTGAAACAAATAAAGAGCTTCGTTGGATTGGACATTTATTGTTTCCCGCCTTGTTTGACGGTGAACATAAGTTTGAACTTATTGACAATGGAAATGAAACAATACTTTTTAAACAAAGTGAAAAATTTGGAGGAATATTCGTTCTATTTTTCAAAAAAATGCTTGATAACAATACAAAAAATGGATTTGAAGATATGAATCTAAAGCTAAAAGAATTGGCTGAAATGATATAAGTAAAATGACAGTAAACAACAAACTTGATAAATCATTTGGTACCGTTGGAACTACCGCAGGAATCATCGTATTTATTGTGGGATTATTCTTTTCATTTTTCTATCTTTCTGCAATAATTTTAGTTCTTATCGGAGCATTTGTTGGATTTTCATCAACATCTGCTTTGATTGATTATGAAAAGAAGCGCATTAAATTTGCGAATAACTTATTTGGAATCCTAAGAATAGGACGATGGATAAGTATCGAAGCAAACATGAAAACAGGGATTAAAAAATCAAATGTAATTTGGCGTAATTACAGTATTGGTAATCGGACGCTTGATATTGCCACTAATGGTTTTCGGATTATTCTTTTAGACGCAGACAATAAAGAAATAATGGAAATCAATAAATCGGATTCACTCGAAACAGCAGAACTTGAACAGGAAACCATCAATAAAAATTTGGGTTTTAATTGATTTTTGAAGAGGTATAACATGCCTGTTTATTATGCTGAATAGAATTCAAAAATGATAAATTGCTAAGATTTAGGTTTGGATTTGAATATCCATAAAAAG
>CAZCBG010000062.1:0-19693 GCA_964496885.1 uncultured Bacteroides sp.
TAGATGAATTCATTACTTTAATTATACATTATCTTAGCATAATAAACAAAAAAGAATATGAAGAAAGCACTTAAAGGAACAGGTGTAGCAATAGTAACTCCGTTTCATAAACATGGCACTGTTGATTTTACATCCTTGGGGAAATTAGTTGAGCATTTGATAACAAATGGTGTAAACTATATAGTTGCATTAGGTACAACAGGAGAAACTGCAACATTATCAGAAAAAGAAAAAATGGCAGTTACTGATTTTATAGTAGACGCAGTTGCAAAACGTGTTCCTGTAGTGTTGGGTCTTGGAGGAAATGACACACAGAAAATTGTTGATCAAATTAAAGCCTTCAATTTTGATGGAATAGATGCTGTTTTATCTGTTGCACCTTATTATAATAAACCTCAGCAAAGAGGATTATTTTATCATTTTAAAAGCATTGAGGCAGTTTTACCCGTACCTATGCTAATTTACAATGTACCCAGTCGTACTGGTGTTAATATTAGTGCTGAAACTACGCTAAAATTAGCAGCTGAGGTTTCCGGGATTATTGGTATCAAGGAAGCTTCCGGTAATATGATGCAATGCATGCAAATCATCAAAGATAAACCAAAAGATTTTTTAGTGATTTCGGGAGAAGATGCGCTAACATTACCGCTAATAGCAGCTGGAGCTGATGGTGTAATTTCTGTTGTTGCAAATGCATTTCCAAAAGAATTTTCGGAAATGGTACAATTGGCTTTATCAGGAAACATTAAAAAAGCAAAAGAGCTTCATTATACACTGTTTAACTTTACAAATGCTGTTTTTGAAGACGGAAGCCCTTCGGGTATCAAAGCTGCCTTAGAAGTGCTTGAAATCTGCCAGAACAACCTCCGTTTACCTTTAGTAAAAGTAAATAAACAAACATTCTCAACGATACAAAATATTGTAAAAGAAATTATTGGATAATTTTATATTGTAATTTTTAATTACTTTTTTACCCATACATTTTCAAACTTGCAGTCCTTATAGGTATCGTAAAATTTAATGTAGGTTTTCTCAATCTTATCACTGATCCATTTTTTAATGGCATTTGCTTTGGTACGCTCCAATGTAGCATTTTGAATTTTATCGTAATCGTCTTTTAAATTTGCACGATGGGCTGAAGTACGTGATTTTAGATATACAATACGGTAAGCTTGCTTCCCATCATTATCGTTCATAACAATTGGATTTGAGATATCCCCCACTTTCATTTTGTCAATTACAAAAAACAAAGAAGGATCAATATCGTCAGCTCCAAATTTTGAATTTCCACCATTTGGATTCACCATAATTCCACCGTTATTTCTACTGGGATCATCAGAAAATTTCAAAGCAGCTTTTTCAAAATTCATTGAGCTGTCTTTAATAATAACTAAAACACTATCCAAATACAATTTTGCTTTCTGCAATTCATAAGGCGATACTTTTGGCATCAGCAAAATATGACGAACATTCACAAAATCGCCCCTTCTTTCAATTAATTGCAAAATATGGTAACCAGCTTTGGTTTCGATTACATTAGAAACCTGATCAGGTGTTTTAAGGTTAAATGCGGCAGCTTCAAATTCAGGGAACATTTCACCTCTTCCAAACAATCCTAATTCACCACTCTTTTTGGCAGAGCCAGGGTCTTCGGAATACAAAGCAGCCAATGATGCAAATTTCTCACCTTTTAAAATCCTATCTCTCAATTCGTTCAGCCTTTGTTTCACAACTTCTTTTTCTGCTTTACTAATAACAGGTTGACGAATTATTTGTCCAATTTCATACTCAGCATTAATTAAAGGAATACTATCGGAAGGAATTTCATCATAAAACTTCTTTACTTCACTAGGGGTAACTTTCTTTGATTCTGTAATATTACCTTCCATCATTTGAACCACCATTTGGTTGCGAATGTTGTCCCTAAACTCATCTTTAAACTCGTTGACTGATTTTTTATAATATTCTTCAAATTTTTCTTTGGACCCAACCTGAGAAATATAATACCTAAGCCTGCGTTCCAGTTCACTTTCAACTTGCTCATCACCAACAACTACGCTATCAACTTTAGCTTGATTTAGCATCAATTTACTCACTAAAATATTTTCGAGAATTGAACATTTAACATTATCACCTCCTTTAAGGTTGCCTTGAATCTGCATTTGATTGTATTGTTGTTCAATATCAGAAACTTTAATAATATTCCCTCCAACAATTGCAACTACCTGATCAATAATAATATCTTGAGCTTTAGCTGTGATGGAAATGAAGGCAAACAATAAGGTAAGAAAGATAATTTGTTGTATTTTTTGCATAATGTTTATGTAATTTGTTTTAAAAACTCTTATTTATATTTATTATTGTTTTGTTAGTAAATTTTGAAGTCATTTTTTTTAACAGCTTCATCGAATAACTCATTGTGCATTTTATTGATTAATTCTAATTTACGTTTATTGATAATGATATTTCGAATATTATCTTTCTCAAAGCTTAGTGGCGATATGCTTTCTTTTATTTTGAAATCTTTTACATTGATTAAGTAGTAATAATTTTCGTCAGTGGTTTCTATCGTTCTGTTATTCTTTAGAAAAGCTTCCTGATTATATGTTTCTATAGGAATTTCTTTCAGTAAGTCGTTAAACAAAAGCCATTCATCATCTTCAAGGTAGAAATTCACAGCCTGTTTACTGCATAAATCTATCAATTGATTTTTACTTTCATTTTTGCTAAATAACAAAGATTTAATTTTAGCTTTATTTGGTGAATTGACGTCTAATTTCACATAATTTACTTTGATAATGTTGTCTTTCAGCAAAAAATTATCAGCATTTTTATCATAATATGCTTGAATTTGTTCATTACTTACAACTGTATCAAGCAATTGATTGATTAATTTACTCTCGTAAGAATAAACCAATAATGAATTGCGGTAATTCTCTATCTGAACCGTAAAATCTTTTTGATCGCCTGTCAGGTTTTTTTCAGCCTTGTTTAAGACAATTTTTTGACGAATCCAGTTATTAATAAAATTCTTTATAATTGCTATACTATCACTTTTTGTTGTTCCAATAGGTATAATTCCCTTCAAATCAGATTTGTATAACTGATAATCAAATGCTGTTGCAACAACATCTTCTTTGTTTTTTGTTGAGCATCCCATAAATAAACACAAGCTTAGCGAAATATATAACAGCTTTTTTAAGTTAATCATTGTGTGGTTAGAGTTATTAATGAATGCTTTAGGTGTAATTGATTTAATCCCTGTAATGGTTTTAATTCAGCGCTTTATAAGTTTAAACGCTGAGAAGTTTAAAAAAAACTTCTCAGCGTTTACAAATCAGCTTTATTTATTTTATAGAATCAAAAACTTCCTTATTCACAGTAAATGGATATTTTTGACGTAAGGATTTCAACCATTCTTTTTCTAAGTAGTTTTGATAATCAGCTGTAATTATTCCCTTGGCTTCGTTGAGGGTTTTTGCTTCGGGAGCTAATTTTTTATTCACAATTACTATTACGAGGTTATTCCCATCTTTAATATTTTCAGAAACACCTGCTTGCCATTTAATCTGATCGATTATTTTGTTGTCGCCCTTAGCGTATTTGTCTGTTTTGTATTCAACGACAGCACTGTCTTTCGAAAGTTTAGCAATTAACTCATTCATTTTGACATTGTCATTGAATAATTTTTTATTATATATTTTTTCAACAAATTTACGTGCGTCGCTTTCTTTAACTTTTCCTTCTTTAAATGTAAAAATAATAGCTTCTAAACGTTCGTCCCACATATAATTACTGGCATTTTTCTGATGAAAATCTTTTAAGCCAGCTGTATCTTTTATGGCTTTAGACCAAACATTTTTATCAGTTAAATCAAACAATAAAATTCCATCATGGTACTCTTTCATCAGAATATTAAATTCAGGATATTTTTCTTCCAACTTGTTATCAGCATACTGAAAAATAATTTTTTCTACAAATTCTTTGTAACTTCTGTTTACATATATTTCAATATTTTCGGGAACAGAATTTTCATGTTTTACATTTGCTAAATAATTTGCAAAGTCTGTTTGTGTAATCGTTCTTTCACCAATTGAAAACATTTTGGCAGTGAAACTTTTTGCTTCGTCAGCCTTCCAGGCATTTGTAAATATTGAATCTGTAACTACTTTATAGAAGTCTTTGATTGTCTTTGGATTCTCAGAAAATTTATATTCTATTTTTTGTTTGGCTAAGAAAGAATCTTTGCTTTTGTTGGCTCTTTCGTCTTTTGCAACTTTTTGTTTAATCTCGCTTTTAAGATCATCTAAGCTTTTAATTTCTTTTCTTTCGATCAACTTAAGAATGTGCCAACCATATTTTGATTGAACAGGTTCACTGATATCACCAATTTTCTGAAGTTTAGAAATTGCAACAATAAATTCTGGAATCATACGGTTAACACCAAATTCAGGTAATACGCCCCCTTTAGAGACAGATCCTTTATCATCAGAATATTGTTTTACCAAATCTTCAAATTTTTCGCCATTTTTAAGTTTTGCAAGCACTTCATCTAATTTTGATTTTGCAGTTTTAGCAACATCTTCACTGACATTTTGAGCAACCGAAATAAGTATATGAGCTACCTGCACTTTCCCCATTGCTTTTTTCTTATCAGTAAGTTTAATAATATGGTAACCATAATCGGAACGGATTGGCATAGAAATTTCTCCTACTTTAGTGTTATATGCGCCATTCTCAAAAGGATAAATCATATCGAAAGAAGAGAAATAACCTAAATCGCCACCATTACCTTTGTAAGCAGCTCTTTCGTTGGTTGCTTCAACATCTTTTGCCGAAGGGTCATCAGAAGCTTCAGCAGCAACTTTTTCAAATGATTCGCCGCCAATTATTCTTTTTCTTAAACTCATCACTTTATTATATGCAATCAAAGTGTCTTTTGGGAGGGCATTTTTTTCAACTTTAATAAGGATGTGACTGGCTCTAACATCAAAAAGCATACGATTATAGGCCTCTTTAATCAGATCTTCAGTTACATCTTTATCAACTAAATAAGGTTGAGCCAAGGTTGCGCGATAGCCATTCAATTCAGATTTAAACATAAAATTTGTATCCAAACCTAATTCTTCAGCTTCTTTAACTTTTAATTTAAAATTGATATATAACTCAAGATATTCATCTAAGGCTTTTTTGTCAATGGCCTGATCTTTGGTATTATTTTTCTGATAAACCCTTAAAAATTCTGATTTAGTGATATTTTCACCAGCAACTTTTAATAAAACAGGGTCGTTGTTTTGTTGAGCGAATACACTTGAAAAAAGGAAAGTGTATAAAAAAATCTGTATAAATTTCATGTTTTTCATCATAAATTTAAATAGCTTATTATTAATATTAATTGTTTTTGATTTTTATTAGTATGTTTAAATTATTATCTACTGTAATTAGGTGCTTCTCGGGTAATCGTGATATCGTGAGGATGACTTTCAGCAACTCCGGCAGGTGAAATTTTAATAAATTTAGCGGTTTGTAAAACTTTAATATCTTTTGAACCAGTATAACCCATGCCAGCTTTTAAACCACCCACCATTTGATGGATGACTTCTGATAGGTTACCTTTAAAAGGGACTCTGCCAACAATTCCTTCGGGAACCAGTTTTTGGATATCATCTTCCATATCTTGAAAATATCGATCTTTAGAACCTTGTTGCATAGCGTCAATAGAGCCCATTCCTCTGTAAGATTTAAATTTTCTTCCTTCAAAAATAATCGTTTCGCCAGGAGATTCTTCAACTCCTGCAAACAATGAACCTGCCATGATTGAGCTGGCACCTCCTGCTAAAGCTTTGACAATATCTCCTGAATACCTGATACCGCCATCAGCTATAATTGGGATAGCTGTGCCTTTTAATGCCTGAGCAACATGATAAACAGCAGAAAGCTGAGGTACGCCAATACCAGCAATTACTCTAGTTGTACAAATTGAACCGGGACCTATACCAACTTTAACTGCATCGGCACCAGCTTTAACTAAATCCAAAGCAGCTTCGGCAGTAGCTATATTTCCAACTACAACATCTATGGTTGGGAATTTACTTTTAACCAATTTTAAAGCATCTAAAACACTTTTCGTATGTCCATGTGCAGTATCAATTACAATAGCATCAACACCTGCTTTAACAAGTGCTTCAACTCTTTCGAGCAAATTACCAGTAACTCCCACTCCAGCAGCAACTCTTAATCGCCCGTTATTATCTTTACAGGCATTTGGGCGTTCTTTCAACTTGATAATGTCGCGATAGGTAATTAAACCAACTAATTTTTTATTTTTATCTACAACAGGAAGTTTTTCAATACGATGTATTTGCAAAATATCGGCAGCCTTTTCAAAATCGGTAAATTCAGAAGTTGTTATTACTTCTTTGGTCATAATTTCAACGATAGGACGTTTTTGATTTCTTTCAAAACGCAAATCCCGATTGGTAACAATACCGACAAGTTCTTTATTATTATTAATAATGGGGATTCCTCCAATTTTAAATTCTTTCATCAAGGCTAAAGCATCTGAAACCAAAGCTTCTTCACCCAACGTAATTGGATCTAAAATCATACCATTTTCGGCTCTTTTCACTTTTCTTACTTCATTTGCCTGCGCTTCAATGGTCATATTCTTATGCAATACCCCAATTCCACCTTCCTGAGCAATAGCAATAGCAAGGGTAGATTCAGTAACAGTATCCATAGCCGCAGAGACGATAGGAATGTTCAATTTAATATTTTTTGAAAACATCGAACTAACATTTACTTCACGTGGAAGCACTTCTGAATAAGCTGGGACTAGCAACACATCATCATAAGTAAGCCCTTCCCCAAAGAATTTTTCCTTATTTGAAAACATACAATAGATTTTTGGATTGCAAATTTAAGAATATTTGAGAAATTTAATGTTAAAAAATATTAAGTAATACCATTCTGATTTTTAATATTTTAACAACCCAAATGTGTTTTTTCAATAAAAGGAAACAATTATTATCATCAAATTATTAATTATTTTTTTCAAAAAAAAATACTTTTTAATTGTTTTGTTGTTATCTTTGTCATAAAAAATACTATTATTCATCTTAAATATTAAAACATGAGAAAAACTAACATTTTAAAAAAAATCGTTATTGGGATTGTATTTTTACTAGGAATTAATTCGGTAAAAGCTCAATCAGAGATGGTTCAATTGTTAAAATCAGGAAAAGCAGATGCAAATATGCTTATAAACGATTATGCCGCTCCATTTTTAGAAACTTTCGGAAATAATTTAAATAGCGGATGGTACAGCACTGCTGCTCCATTAAAAACTGCACGATTTACACTTACTATTGGAGCAACAGCTTCGTTTGTGCCTACTGACAAGCAAAATTTCACAATCAACCCTGCTAATTATACCAATGTTGGGACTGCAGGTAATTTACCTTTGTCTGTTCCAACAATATTTGGTCCTAGCACCAGTCCAGCAGGATTGTATGCAATTTCCAAAAACAGTAGTGGAGTTAGCATTCAAACACCCATAGAACTCAAAGGAACCGGAGTAAGCATGTCTCCATTACCTGTAGCTCAATTAAGCATTGGCCTAATAAAAGGTACAGAAGTAATGATTCGTATTTTCCCTAAACTTGACATGAATAAATATAAAGCAGGTTATTTTGGATTAGGGTTGAAACATGACATCAAGCAATGGATGCCATTTATGAGTAAATTCCCTTGTGAATTATCTTTTATCGGAGCTTTTACAACTGCAAGTCTGGATATTGTCGGAAGTAACTTTTTATCTGCTGATGCATCTGTATACAATCCTTCTCCTTTGGATTATTCTAGCCAATCTATCAATTTTTCGTCAACAGCATGGAATATGAATTTAGTTATTTCTAAAAAGCTATCACTACTCACTTTATTTGGAGGCATACGTCTTTCTCATTACAAAACCACACTTGATTTAAAAGGAAATTATCCTATAACTGTTTTAAACAATGCAGGAACTAAAGAAATTTTAAATATGGTTGACCCCATCCAAATTAGTGGAAGTGGCACTAACTTTGGCCTGAATGCCGGATTAAGAATTAAATTAGCAATTTTAGCTATTTTTGCTGAAGGTTCTTATGTTCCTGGTGGCTATTCTTCAGCTACTGCTGGATTAAATATTGGCTTTTTTAATTAATAAAAACTTATCCTATTCTAAAAGAGGCTGCTTCAAAGGACAGCCTCTTTTTTTATTCATTAAAATACAAGTATTTAATGTTATTTCCTTAAAAAAATGAATTCCTTTTTCAAAACTTCTTACCTTTGCAGTTCAAAATAAATAAGAAAAAACAAAATGGCAGCATTACCAAATGTTATTACCAAAGTTACAACGCATGTTCTTCAGGAAATGAAGATCAAAGGCGAAAAAATTGCAATGCTTACAGCCTATGATTACTCTATTGCTAAAATAATAGACAAAGCCAACATTGATGCCATCTTAGTAGGTGATTCAGCCTCCAATGTAATGGCCGGTCATCGGACCACTCTTCCGATTACTTTAAATGAAATGATATACCATGGTGTTTCGGTTGTAAGAGCAGTAAGCAGAGCGCTGGTAATTGTAGATATGCCATTTGGTACATATCAAGGTAACTCAAAAGAAGCCTTGAATTCTGCTATACGCATCATGAAAGAAACTGGAGCCGATGCCGTTAAATTAGAAGGTGGAAAAGAAATTATTGAGTCGGTAAATAGAATTCTTTCTGCAGGAATCCCTGTAATGGGGCACCTTGGACTTACACCACAATCAATCCATAAATTCGGGACTTATGTAGTGAGAGCTACTGAAAAAGATGAAGCCGATAGATTATTAGAGGATGCTCACCATCTTGAGAAAGCAGGTTGCTTCTCAATTGTATTAGAAAAAATCCCATCAAAATTAGCAACTCAAGTAACAAAAGAAGTTAAAATTCCAATTATTGGAATTGGTGCAGGTGGTGGAGTGGATGGCCAGGTATTGGTACTCCATGATATGCTTGGAATTACGCAAGATTTCTCGCCCCGATTTTTAAGAAGATACCACAACCTATATCAGGAAATTTATGGCGCTGTTGGCAGCTATATTCGTGATGTAAAAACATTCGACTTCCCTAACGAAAAAGAACAGTATTAATGTAATTTTTATCTATGTCGAATTTCCAAACAATTGCTGAAGTAATTGCTAAGCAAATAATTTTTGAAGATAATCATTTAATCATTCTTAATAAGCTTTCGTCTCAGATTATACAAGGTGATAAAACCGGAGATATTCCACTGGGTGAGCTCGTTAAAGTTTACCTTAAAGAAACCTATAAAAAACCAGGCGATGTTTTTTTATCTGTCATCCATCGTTTAGACAGACCTGTCAGTGGAGTTGTCATTTTTGCCAAGACAGACAAAGCAATGTCGCGCATGGCACAAATTTTTCAAAAAAGAGAAATAAAAAAAATCTATTGGGCAATTTCAAGAAATAAACCTGAAGAAGAAAGCGGGCATTTAATCAACTTCCTGAAAAAGAACGAGCAACAAAACAAAACTTATGTCTATGACAAAGAAGTTCCTGGTTGCCACAGAGCCGAATTAAAATACAAAGTAATTGACAACAGCGACAGCTATTACCTGATAGAAGTTGAATTGATGACTGGTAAACATCACCAGATAAGGGCTCAATTGGCTTCAATCGGTTGCCCACTCAAAGGGGATGTAAAATATGGAGCGCAACGACCAAACAAAAACATTTCAATTAGCTTGCATGCACGTTCGGTTAGCTTTATACATCCTGTTAAAAAAGAAGAACTTACAGTAATTGCACCTGTCCCAGAAGAAACACTTTGGCAGCATTTCGAAAGAAATTGCGAAAGTAGAAAGGGATAATCATTTCTTTTTTAATTCAATCAGCGTTATTTCAGGGAGAATCCCAATTCTTCCAGGATAACCTATAACTCCAAGCCCTCTGTTTACATAAAGATATTGTGATGATGTTGTTTTTTCATTTAGGAACAAACCAGCCCAATGCTTATAAAGATATTGAGCCGGACTCCATTCAAAATAATCGTTTTCAATGCCTAGCTGCATGCCATGTGTATGGCCCGATAAAGTTAATGGTAAGTTTTGGAAGCTTTTACTTATTATTTGATCCCAATGACTAGGGTCGTGAGAAAGAAGAATAGTAAAACTACTGCTATCAATACCACTAATGGCTTTATTTACATCCCCTTTTTTCGGAAAGCGTGCATTTTTACCCCAATTTTCCACTCCTGCTATATAAATAAAACTGCTATCTTTATAAATCTTTATATTTGAATTCAGTAGCAAATTCCATCCTAATCTCTTTTCAAAATTATACAGATCCGTCATATTCTGGTTTTTGGCAGCTTGATTTTCCCATACAACATATTCTCCATAATCGTGGTTTCCAAGTATGGCAAATTTACCTAATGGAGCATTTAATTTTTTCAAGATTTCTTCATAAGGATAAGCTTCCTGGGTAGAATAGTTTACCAAATCACCTGTAAAACAAATAATATCAGGGTGTAAATCATTCACTAACTGGACTGCTCGTTCTAATGGCTTTTTCCCATACCAGCTTCCCAGGTGAATATCAGATAGTTGTACAATTTTTAATCCATCAAATGCAGCAGGTAGTTGCTTAAACTCCAAATATACTTTCTTAACTTTAAAATCAAATTCGCCATAAATCATTCCCTTTATCAATAAAATAAAAATAAGGATAGCAACAAGATTTCCGAAATATAGCAATGGTTTCCAACGTGCATTGTAAAACTTCTGACAAAATTTATTTCTTTTAAAAATAAAAGTATAGACAAACTTTATCAATCTTAAAAAATCTGCTAAAAGCAAACTGCTTATAGCAAATATTTTAGGAACATATAACAACAAAATCGAAGCGATTAAGTAAGTTCTTACAACCGCATTCCAGTGTTTAATATCACTAAGGAGTAGAGAAAGAAAAAAAACAAAACTAAAAATAAGTGATAGCCAATAAGTAAAACCCAATGCATATTTAAGATATAATTTTTGCTTGGAAATAAAGTTTTTAACGCTATTCCACAAATAAAAATCAGATATTATTAATATTATAAAAAAAACCATAAAGCCACTGTATTTGGGCATTTCGTTGGCAGTAATAAAAAAAACACCAATAAAGGAAGCTATTAAAACTGTGAAAATGAAGATAATCTGACGGATATTCAATGATTTTGGCATCTTTATAATTTATTAAACAACCTATTTAGCACGAAATTTGTCTATGCTAAGCAATACATATACTAAGTCTTAAAGATTGTTAAATTTTCTACAAATATAGTATATATTTTGTTACTTTGTAATGAAATTTACATAAATCAGAGCGTCTTGGAGTGACCGATTAATTTTGATTTATTGGTAAATTGTATAATCAAGAAGTCATTTCGTTAGTATCAATAATTCAGTTAATTACTTGCATTTTTTTGAAATTAAATATAAAAAAAACTATAACATAAAAAAATAAATTATATGATTGGTAAAATAAAAAAATCACTGTTTTTTACGCTCATGCTTCTTTCTGTTTATTCTTACGGGCAAAAAGAAGGTTACAACATTAAGGTTAAGCTCGATAACTATAAATTCGACACTTTGTATTTAGGGAATTATTATGGTAGCAGCCAATATATCAAAGATACTGCCATTATTAATTCAAAGAAAACTTTTGTTTTTTCGGGTAAAAAAACATTAGATGGTGGTGTATACCTTGTGATTACACAAGATAAAAAATACTTTGAAGTTATTATTGACAAGGAACAATATTTTACGGTGGATTGTAAATATGATGATTTTTATAAAGACATAAAAATAAAAGGATCTCCTGATAATGATATTTACTGTCAGTTTGTAAATTATAATCGTGTTAAATATGAAGAGTATTCTCCCTATCAAAAGAAGATGGAAAGCATGAAAGACAATAAAGATACGGTAGAATGGTGTAAAAAGAAATTGGCTGTCATCAATGAAGAAATTGGAGATTACAAAAAAGAATTCATGTTAAAGAATCCCAATCATTTAATGACCAAAGTTTTTAAAGCTTCTAAAGAAGTAGATGTTCCTGATCCACCAAAAAAAGCAGATGGAACAATTGACTCTCTATTCTCCTATCATTATTACAAACAACATTACTGGGATAATATTGATTTTTCAGATGACAGAATCCTTAGAACACCTGTATTCCATAATAGATTAGATTATTATTTCAAAAACCTTATAATTCCATCCAATGATTCAATAAAATCAGCAGCAGATGATATTATTGAGAAAACTCGTCCGAGCAAAGAATTATTTAAATATACTGTTTGGTATCTTACCAATAGGTATGAGAAATCGAGTATCATGGGTCAAGATGAAGTATTTGTGTATCTGGTTGAAAAATATTACATGAGCAATCAGGCATACTGGGTTACACCCAGTATGTTAGAAACAATTTCGAAAAGAGCTATTCAACTGAAACCTATTTTAATTGGAAAAGTAGCACCAGAATTAATAATGCCTGATACATCCGGAGCTTACGTTTCATTTCGATCAAGTCGAGGTCAGTTTACATTTATTGTTTTCTGGGATACTGATTGTGGACATTGCAAAATTGAACTTCCTAAGATAAAAAAGTTTTATGATGAAAACAAGAAAAAATATGGTTTAGAGGTATATGCTATCGATACCGATAGTGACTTGGAACGTTGGAAAAAATACATCATAGAAAACAAACATGAATGGATAAGTGTTACGGGTACTAAAACAAATCTGGATTACCATAAAGCTTATGATATAATCAGCACACCCGTTTTATTTATTCTTGACAAAGATTTTAAAATCATTGCGAAACATATTTCAATTGAAGATGCTAAAGGCTTTTTAGATAATTGCCTGGAGAGAGAGAAACAAAAGAAATAAGATTTTATAAAATAAAAAAACCTCCTAGTTTTACCATCTAGGAGGTTTTTTTCGTTTTACTGATGTTCAACTCTTAGTAAATCGTTTATTGTTTTAACCGGATTAAATGTAATAATCGGAACTTCAACAAAAACGCTTATCCATTCTGCCATAGCCCCATTCCATAAACCTGGCAATTCCAATGCCTTAAGAGTTCTTCCATCTTTTGATTTTGTCGAAATAAAACCAGTAGTATGATCAATAAAATCTTTTAAATTAAAAATCTCTCCTTTATAATCCCTTACACCACAAACCAAATCAACGGGATTAAAATGAGTAGCTGCTTTAAAAATAGCATTCTGATCTGAATTATTTAAGTTAATTTGTGAAGATTCTACAATTTGTAACGAAATTTCATCTTTAGTATTTTGGACCCAAAACGGGCCTCCTCCAGGTTCTCCTTCATTTTTAACCATGCCACAAACCCTCATTGGGCGATTAAGTCTGTGAAATAAATAGTTTATTTTTTCGTTGAATGATAATGCATTAAAATTATAATGCAATTTTATCATCAAATGCTGCGTACAGAATTCAACGATCTCATTTAATTTTTCATCATCAACATTCTTTTTTTCAAGTATTTGAAGATATTTAAAGGTTTTTTGCTGTAAACTTATCAAATAACCTCCTATTACCTTTTTAAACAAATATGTTTTTTCTTTGAACTTATCAGGTACAATATTATCAATATTTTTAATAAAAATTAAATCAGCTTTTAAATCGTTCAGATTTTCAATTAAAGCGCCATGTCCTCCTGGGCGAAATAATATTCTGTCATCTAAATCTCTAAAAAACTCATTATTCAAATCAACGGCAACTGTATCGGTAGTTGGCTTCTGAATAGAATAAGTAATGTTAAACTTTAGCTTAAAGAATTTTTCATAAATTGGCTGAACATTAATAATGAGATCGTTAAATTTTCCGATATGTTCAGGCGATAATGTAAAGTGAATAGTTGCTACTTCCTCATCACCTTTTGCATAATTTGCAGCTTCAACCAAATGCTCTTCAATTGCAGTCCGAGTAGAATCTTCGTAACGGTGAAATTTTAGCAAACCTTTTGGTAAGTTTCCATAACCTAATCCAATTTCATCTATCAAATAATTGATAATCGTAACATAATGTTGATGTTGGAGGCAATCGTCAATATTTAACTTATGAGCAGCCATCAAATCTTTTAAGTCATTAAAGAAAGCAAATTTCTTTATTTCTGACATAAACCGATGTACGGAATTAAAACTTTTATCATTTTCAAATGCATGAATATCTTTATCACTTCCTTTATATTTATCTCTGAATGAAAACAAAAGCTGAAACATTCTGCTTGCTGCTCCCGATGCAGGAACAAACTTCATTACTTTTAAGCTTTTAATTGAAGTGTCATAAATATTTGAATAATTTTCAATTTCATCTTTTTCAAAAATTGCAATTCCATCTTTTGAAGTCGCTGGTTTAATTAAATTTACGAATGGGAACCCATTTTTAAAATTCGTAATTTGACGTTCTATGGCCTTAACGTCAATGCCCAATTGTTGAAATACTTCAATGTCTTTTTGTAAAATCATAGCAGCAGGAATTTGACCTCAAATATATAAAATATATGAGCTTAATACATTAAATTTTTTAAATATTTTCATTACCACAATAAGTAATTGAAAATAAGATAACTAAATAATATTCGTAATTATAATAATAATATCAAAAGTATTTAAAATATTAGATTTTTTAAACAAATTTTCATCTGACATATTCAATAAATTACCTAATTTTGTACGCTGCTTAAAAAGATAAAATCTCTATATGATTCAAAGTAATAAAATTATCCTTTTTCTAATTGGTATAGTTGTTGGTATAGCAATAGGAGCCTCAGTTGTTTGGTGGATGCAAAATTACGATTTTAAAATATGGTTTAGTTTTTCCGGAAAAAACAAGCAAGAAGTCATTGCCAAAGATCTGAATACTTCAAGCAATTCGGCTGATGATAAATCAAAGATAAGCAGCAATACTGTTAGATCAAATGCATTAAAAAAAGAGATGAATCTTACTTCAGGAGATGACACATCTGCCATGTCGTCTCAAACTTTTGCAAATTCAACAGATACAAGTTCTTATGAATCAAAAAACAATTCATCAGAAAATATTGTAATAGCAAAAGACGAATTACTTTTTACAAGAATCATTAAGATTGAAGGTATGAATGGAGAAAATTCAAAAAAAGATGCTTCAATCGATTCCTTACTTATTAATGATAAAACAAAAAAACTTCCAGCTAATTTTGTAAAAGTAGAATTCTGGCGTTCTCCTATTAATTATAAAGGATATAAATATAGCAATAACAAACTGGTTTTGTTTGGCATTTATATTTACGAAGATGCCAGCCTCGAAACTAGAAACAACAAAATTTACCTTAATTACTCCAATACTTATTATTTGATTGAAAAGGCTGATGATTTCCAACCGTTAATGGCTGTGAGATTACCGAAAACTAAATAAACCCTTTGAAAACGATGATCCTCAATTTCAGTAAATACCATGGTGCAGGTAATGATTTCATTCTCATCGACAATAGAGTTGGCGAAATTGAACTAAGTCAGTTACAAATTGCATTTTTATGCAACCGCCATTTGGGAATTGGAGCTGATGGATTGATGATGCTCAATTCCAGCAATAAATATGATTTTGAAATGCGGTATTTCAATTCCGATGGCAACGAAAGTACCATGTGTGGTAACGGTGGAAGATGTATAACTGCTTATGCCTACCATTTGGGAATAATTGGAAAGACAACTTCTTTTAATGCAATTGATGGTTTACATACTTCCGAAATCATCAAAGTCAATGGAAGAACAAAAACCATACGCCTACAAATGTGTAAGGTGAAAGAAATAAAACAATCTGACAATTATTTTATAATCAACACAGGTTCTCCCCATTATGTTCAGTTTGTTGAAAATGTTGAAGCAATGGATATTGTTACAGAAGGAAGAAAAATAAGACAGGATGAGAGATTCGCTCCAGATGGATTGAATGTAAATTTTGTGCAAATTAATAAAGACCATTTATTTGTCAGAACTTATGAGAGAGGCGTGGAAGATGAAACTCTTTCATGCGGTACTGGTGTCACCGCGGCTGCTTTGGCTTACGCTTTTGACAAAGACACAGCAAAAGTCACAATAGAAACAAAAGGTGGAACACTAAGTGTATCTTTTGAAAAACAAAACAAAACGTATCAAAATATTTTTCTGGAAGGTGAAGCTTGTTTTGTGTTTGAAGGCGAAATAGAAATTTCCGATCCATTAATTTTCAACTTAGCGATTGAATAAATCGCTAAGTTGGAGTGAATTATATCACACCTATCAACTCATTTACATCCTTGATATTATGGCGGATTAAATAATCTTCTATTCCGTTCATAATTTTTACACATACAGAAGGATCAATAAAGTTGGCAGTACCGATCTGAACTGCTGTTGCACCAGCAAGCATAAATTCAATTGCATCGCTAGCTGTCATAATTCCGCCTAAACCAATTATAGGAATTTTTACTGCCTTTGCAACTTGCCATACCATTCGTAAGGCTATGGGTTTAACAGCAGGACCGGATAAACCTCCTGTAATGGTTGAAAGTACAGGTTTCCTTTTTTCTGCATTAATCGCAATACCCAACAACGTATTGATTAGTGAAACAGCGTCAGCACCAGCTCCTTCTACAGCCAAAGCCATTTCAGCTATATTGGTGACATTGGGTGATAATTTTACAATCAAGGTCTTATGATAGGCTTTTCTGACAGCCTCAGTCACAGCAATAGCCGATGGGCAGCTGGTACCAAATGCCATACCACCTTCTTTTACGTTGGGACAGGAAATATTCAATTCAATGGCTGGAATGGCTGATAATTCGTTTAGCTTTGAAGCTACCATTACATATTCATCAATGGTTGATCCAGAGACATTCACAATGATATGGGTATCAAAATCTTTGATACGTGGATATATATCACTGATAAACGCATCCACACCTCTGTTTTGTAAACCTACGGCATTCAACATACCCGAGGCAGTTTCGGCCATACGTGGATATGCATTTCCTTCTCTTTTCGAACCAGTAGTGCCTTTAACGACAATACCCCCTAAAGTGGAAATATCAAAAAAATCTGTAAATTCCTCCCCATAACCAAAAGTACCTGAGGCTGTCATCACCGGATTCTTTAATATGAGATCCTTTATTATTACACTTAAATCTGGCATTTGCTTGGATATTATTGTTAGGTTATTGTTTATTAAGTTATTAGGTTATTACAATGTTGTTAGTTTATCTAACAATATTCATAATTTATCACCATCCTTTTAAATCCTTGTAATCAAAAACCGGACCTTCGGTACAAGTACATTTATTGCCATGGATTGTATCAACGACACAGCAGAGACATGCTCCAACACCACAAGCCATCATGTTTTCGAGTGAAACTTCGCAGGCAATACCCTTTTCGCGGGCAATTTTAGCCAATGCTTTCATCATGGGCTCCGGTCCGCAGGTATATATTTTAGAATAATTGAATTTTTCTTCTTGAAAAACAGGGTGATGCGTCACCAGCCCTTTTTCACCAAAAGATGCATCCATGGTTGTAATAAGCACTTCACCATATTTAAGGTATTCATTGGCTTCTAAAATATCGCATTGGCTGGCACCACCAATCAACGCAGTAACTTTAATCCCTTTTTCTGACAACGTTCTTGCTAAATAGAGCAAAGGAGCAATTCCACAGCCACCGCCTACAAGTAATACATTGTCCTCCTCAGGCAAGGAAAATGTATTACCTAAAGGATAAATTAGATTGAGTGTTTCGCCTGTATTTATCTCAGAAAGTTTTTGGGTTCCTTCCCCTACAATTTGTATCAGTAGCTTTAGAATGTTTTTTTCATAGTCAACATCGTGAATGCTGATTGGACGACGTAAAAATGTATTTTTTGAACCTTGTATTTCAACTTGTGCAAATTGTCCGGCAGCAATTTCGGGCATTCCAACAGGAGGTTGCAGGATTAATAAAAAATACTTATCGCTCAAAATCTTGTTTTCGAGCACCCGCATATTATGTATAAATTTCTTTTTCATTATGTTGTATAAAAAAGTAAGGAGATTCCATTGCAAGCAAAAGTAATAAAGATTTTTAAGTTTTCATTCTTTAGTATCGAATCTTATATAAATTAAAGTTATTCGTTTGTTGATTTATAAATTTTTTTATTCAATCAAAAATAATAACAAAAAAAAAAAATTAAGATTATAATAGTCAATTATCTTTTTTATTAAATTCCCACTTAGAGATTTAATAGCTAAATTATAGCACATTACAAAGTTCACAACTTCAAAACTTTTATTACCTTTGCAAAAAAATTGAATATGAAGGTGAATGTTAGTTCAGAAATTGGTAATTTACAAGGAGTAATTATACATCATCCCGGCAGCGAAATTGAAAACATGACCCCTCAAAATGCTGAGAGAGCGTTGTATAGTGACATTTTAAATCTTACGGTTGCTACAAAAGAATATGCAGAATTTGAGGGTGTATTGCGCAAATTTACCAATGTTTATGAGGTAAAAGATTTATTAAACGAGGCATTGCAAAGCGAGAATGTAAGGCGCGATCTGGCACTCAAAGTCTGCACCAACGAAAAAGCCATGCATGTTTACAAAGACCTGTTGGATTTGAATGTGGAAGATTTTACAAGAGCTATGATAGAAGGAGTAGAAATGAAACAGGACACCTTAACCAGTTTTCTAAGTCAGGAAAGGTATTCTTTGCGTTCGTTACACAACTTCTTTTTTATGAGAGATGCTTCGATTTCAATGTACAATGAAGTATTGATCAGTCGTATGGCTAATGTTGTCCGTGCTAGGGAAGCCATTATTATGGAAACAATTTTTGACCACAGCGATACTGTAAGTGCAAAAACTATCAATCCGCTCAATTATAAAGATTTTGATCCTGAAATAACTATTGAAGGAGGTGATGTATTGATAGCCCGAGAAGATTTAATATTGATAGGTTTAGGCAGTCGTTCAAATACCAAAGCCGTTGATTTTTTAATTGATCGTTTTAAAGAAAACAAAACAACCATGAATATTGTGGTTCAGGAATTGCCTTACAAACCAGAATCATTCATCCATCTCGATATGGTTTTTACCTTTTTAGATAAAGATAACTGCATGATTTATGAACCTTTAATTGCACTGCACAATAAATACCAAACTGTTCACATTCGTATCGAAAACGGCAAGGTTGATTTTATCCGTTTTCGCAATACAATGATGGAAGCCCTGAAAATATTAAAATTTGATCTGAAGCCATTAACATGCGGTCTTCCGGATGACTTATGGATACAACAACGTGAGCAATGGCACAGCGGTGCCAATTTCTTTGCTTTAGGACCTGGGAAAATAATGGGCTATGCACGTAACAGTTACACCATCGAAGAGTTAAATAACAATGGGTATGAAGTATTGAAAGCACGCGATATTATCAAATGTAAAAAAGACCTGAATGAGTACAAAAAATTTGTCGTAACCATTGATGGATCTGAATTACCTAGAGGTGGAGGTGGAGCCCGCTGTATGACAATGCCAGTATGGAGAGATAAAGTGGAGTGGTAATTGTAAGAATTAGGAATTAGG
>CAZCBG010000063.1:0-3814 GCA_964496885.1 uncultured Bacteroides sp.
CTTGTGTAAAATATGGTAAAGAAGCTGATGGAACTATCAATTATGTTAAAGGTGCAAACATTGGTGGATTTGTAAAAGTTGCAGATGCAATGATGGCTCAAGGACTTGTGTAGATTAGCTTTTTAAATTAATTCAACTCAATTTATAAAGAGGCACGACCATTAGGTTTTGTCTCTTTATCTTTTTAAATAAAGAGAAAGGAAATAAGATTTAGAAAAACAAAGAAAAGATTTAAAGTTAATACTTATATAATATTCTTATTTTTACACAATATTTTAAAAGTAATGATTGATTTTCCGAATTGCAAAATAAATTTAGGTTTATATATTGAAAATAAGCGAACTGACGGATTTCACAACATCAAAACAATATTTTATCCAATTGAGTTATCAGATGTATTAGAAATTATTGAATCTGATTCCAACCAGTTTTCATTTACAATGAGTGGGATTCCATTAAATAGTTCAGTCCAATCAAATTTATGTGTTAAAGCTTACGAATTGCTGAAAAATGATTTCAATTTACCAGCCGTTAAAATGCACTTACACAAAAACATACCACATGGAGCAGGTCTTGGGGGTGGCTCTTCTGACGCAGCATATACAATTAAATTATTAAGCAAAACATTTAATCTGAGTTTATCTATCTCTCAAATGTATGAATATGCTGCTAAATTGGGTAGTGACTGTCCTTTTTTTATAGAAAACAAAACAGTTATAGCCAAAGAAAAAGGTGATATTTTCGATCAAATTCATATTTCTTTAGAAAATTATTATATTCTTATTGTTAAACCAGATGTGTATATTAGTACACCTGAAGCATATCAATGGATTAGACCCAGGAATGCTCAAGTTGATATTGAAACTATTATAAAAAACCCAATTGAAACATGGAAAGATTTGCTTTTCAACGATTTTGAAAAAAGTGTTTTTAGCAAATATCCAATAATCGCTTCAATCAAAGATATTTTTTATAAAAACGGTGCTATTTATTCAGCAATGAGTGGAAGCGGTGCTGCAGTTTTTGGTATATTTTACGATACACCTCCCTCCCTACCCTTACCTGAACATTGTTTCAGTTGGGGATATAAAGTTGGAAAAGATGTTATCTAAAATAGTTTTATTCTCTTTGATTTCAGCTTTTCTCAATATTTTATTTAAAAGCAACTTCGGCGGGTGACCCACTAATAAAATCAAATAATTTAAGAATATCTTGCCCTGATATACTAAATACAAAATCAGATTTTCCATTTGGAAGCATTGGATAATAAGCAAAATTTAACTGAAATGTTTGAAAAACCAGGTTGTCGTTCCTAATTCTTAATCCAGCTCCTACACCCAGAAAATATTTTTCAGTAAGAATAAAGTGTTGACTCAAACCTAAAACACCTACATCCCAAAATCCATACAAAGCAACTTTAAAGCCATAAAAATTTATAGGTGTAAAAGCCACTGTTTCAATTTTTAGTGACAATTTTTGTGTACCTATTATCAAAGGACTTTGCATTATTCTTTCAGTTTCATCTAAAGAAATAAATTCGCCGGCAAAACGATTGATTCCAATTACATAGTTCAGATTAAAAAAATTACGAAATTTGTATTTTTTGTGAAAGTATAAATTACTAAAAGAGTTTACAGAAAACCGAAGCGTGCTCTGTTCTAATTTTAATCCATTTTTATATCCGCCAAAACCAATCTGAGTATACAAATATCCAAATTTTTCAATAATTGTAGCAGTAGAAAACTGCCATCCGTAATAAAAACGATTTCGAAATTCTCTATTTTCGGGACCTGTAGTAAACTCCAGCAAATAACCATAAGGGATATCTTCAGTAATACCAAATGCATAAATTAAATTCCCTTTATAGTAATTTCGCTTTGATAAAGCAATTTTTGTCAGGTACAAATCTGACTGATGATAAATTTTATTTACTTCAGAACTAACAATGGGTCTAATTATAAAATGAGTCCTATAATAACGTGCTGAAAAAATAAGTCTTAATGCATTAATCTTATTTTGTTCATTACTCAACGAAATTGATCTTCCTAACCAAACATCAGTATTAGTATAACTTAAGGCTTGGTTGAACAAGTTTTGTGATGAAGTAATTTGTTTAATTTTTTCATTATTTCTAGACCAGGAAAGCCCTCCTGCATATTTTGATTTAGTAGTGAGAAAACTCCGTTCAATATAAATCCCAAATTTTTCGGCTTCATACATCGATTGATAAAAAACACCCGAATTAATAAAACTTTGCTTTATGTTGTTTATTTTGTATTCCCCTTTATATCCATAATGTTGAGTAGAATCTTTATCATAAAACAGTTTATTGTTTAATTCATTCCCAAAACCAACAAAATTCAAATCGTACAATTCCATACTACCAATTCTGCTTCCAATATCCGGTTTTATTCCTATTGAAAACAAATCGCGTGTTACAATTAAAAGATCAACCGAATCCAATTTAACTTTAGTAGCATATATTTTTGCTTCATAAATAAAAGGAAGGTTTCTTAAAATACGTTCGTTTTCAGCTAGTAAATATGAATTTAGTTTTTCCCCTTTCTTTATCAACAAATTCCCTTTTATTACTTTTTCAAATGTAACAATGTGAATATTATTTGCAGCTTTAGCCAACCAAGATTCAGTTTGCATAGAAGTATCAATAACAGAAGTTCCAAATGCCTCCAGTCTTTTAATAGTGATATTTCTTATTTTTCTTCCATTGTATGGTTTGTATTCATCTTCGCTCAGAGAAGTTTTCTCTTTATTAAACAAAGTATCGTTTCTGTTATGTGTAATCAACAAATCATAAAGTTCTTTTGTAATAGGGTTTCTCGCTGATTTTGTTTTTAAAGAATCGTAAAAGAGATTTGTTTCAACACTGGGATCCTTTTTTATTTCATATCGAATATTTTTCGGCAAAACAACGATGGTATCTTTATAAGCCATAATTGATTTATTCCCTATCACTATCACACTACCCTTGTATAAAGCAATACTGTCAGATTTGTTTTTAACAATATTTAGTTGAGCTTTTAATGAATTTGATTTCATTAAAAAACTAAAACTTATTATTAGCACAACTAATATTTTATTCAACAATTTCAAATTTTTAATCTATTTAAGTAAATATAAAGACAGAAATTAATTAGTTTTTTATACTTAGATTGAGAATCTATTAAGATTTATTTGTAATCTCTATCGCCGAAAATAGAACTGCCTATTCGCAACATCGTACTACCTTCAGATATAGCTATTTGATAATCACTAGACATACCCATTGAAATTTCTTTAAAATAACCCTTGTCATAAAAGCAATTGTTTTTTAGTTTTTGAAAATAAGAAAACAATTGTGCAAATTCCTGTTGAATGAGCAAGTTGTTGGAAGTATATGTAGCCATACCCATAACTCCAAGAATTCTAATATTCTGCATTTCAGCAAATTCTTTAGAATTGAGAAAATCTAAAGCTTCATTTAAGTCAAATCCAAACTTGCTTTCTTCAGTTGCAATATAAAACTGTAGAAGACAATCAATGATTCTATTATTTTTCTTGGCTTCTTTGTTGATAATAGCTAATAATTTTGCACTGTCAACACTATGAATGAGATGAATAAAAGGGGCAATATATTTCACTTTATTGGTTTGCAAATGACCAATAAAATGCCAATAAATATCTTTTGGTAAAAGTTGATATTTTTCAACCAATTCAGTCGCTTTATTTTCACCAAAAATTCGTTGGCCAGCCTGATATGCTTCTAAAATATCTTGAATTGGTTTTGTTTTAGAAACCGCAACTAAAACAACATTTT
>CAZCBG010000063.1:3914-19271 GCA_964496885.1 uncultured Bacteroides sp.
TAAGTGGATTGTTTTTAATTTCATTTGTGTTATCCATCAGAAATGCAAGGTATTCGGTATTCAGATATGGTTGAGAAATTAGTTGAAATTTATTTTCATATTTAGGGTTTAGCCTTCCATTTACAGTAAGTAATTCATCTTTGTAACTGACATCAATACCACTCATAAAATCAATATTTCCTTTTATAAATTCCAGGAATACTGATTGTTTATCAATAATAAAAGTGATAGCAATGGCATCTAAATAGGGTAATCTATTTAGTTTATCATATTCAAAATAATTTTCATTTTTGACCAAGACCATTTTCACGCCTTCTTTCCAGCGTTTTAACTGAAAAGGACCAGTTCCGACAGGATTTTTGCGAAAGTCTTTCCCGTAAAATTCTATGGCTTCTTTTGGAACAACAGAGCAATACTGCATGCTTAGCAAACTTAAAAATGGTGGAAATGATTGATTTAAAACAATTTCTAAAACCGAATCATTTAGGGCGGTGAATGCAAATTTTCCATCTAGTTTTTTAACGTAATTAAAAATCCAGGCACCAGGTGAGGCTATTTTTTCATCAACTATCCTATTGAAGCTATAAACAAAGTCGGAAGCTATTACATTTCGGAGCTTATCTTTTAAAGCTATATTTTTATGAAAAAACACATCTTTTTTAAGGGTAAAAGTATATGTTTTACCATCTTCAGAAATCGCCCATTTAGAGGCTATACTGGGTTGTATTCTTAGTTGTTCATCCAATTGTACCAAACCATTATAGAGTTGGTTACAGGCCCAAATATTCGACTGGTCTTTTGTAAAAGCAGGATCAAGAGAAGTAATACCTGCAGATTCGTTGTACCGGAATACATATTTACCTTCGTTTTTATATTCAGTCCTAAAACATGAGGAAAGCAATAGAGAACACAGAATAATTAAGTAATATCTTTGCATAGGTTTATAATAGAATTCAAAATTACGTAATTTTAATTTGAATTTGAATAAAAAAAAGCTGCCTTAACGAATAAAACAGCTTTTTTTAATATTTTAAAATCTTTCCTTTAATTTCCATAAATTCTTTTTATATTCCTTGTATTCATTAAGGTAAGCAAGGCTGCAGGGTCTTTAAAACGGCTGCTAAGCATCATGGCTGCAATAATATATGGTTTGAAACCAGCTTCTTTATAGGTTTCAATTCGATATTTTTCAAAAACATCTTTTGCTACTTCACCTTCAGTACAAGAAATACCAGTAATATCAGCAGGTAAACAATGCATATACAATGCTTCCCCATTTTTGGTCATTTTCATTTTTTCAGCATCACATTCCCAGTTTTTAAATTTAGCATTGTTGGTCAGACAAGCTTTTTCCAGGTCTTTTAAGCCAATTTTATCATCAGCATACAGTAATTTAGTACGATCCTGCATAACTGAAAAAGGAGCCCAGCTTTTAGGGTATACGATATCTGCATTTTTAAAAGCTTCTTCCATTGAATTAACAACTTTAAAACTTCCACCACTAAATTTTGCATTTTTCTGAGCAACAGCAATTACTTCAGGAATCAAGTCATATCCTTCGGGATAGGCTAGCTCAACTTCCATTCCATACCGGGTCATTAAACCTATAATACCCTGAGGGACAGACAATGGCTTCCCATAACTAGGAGAATAAGCCCAGGACATTGCTATTTTTTTACCTTTCAGATTTTCCAAGGATCCGAAATAGGTTTTTAGATGCAATAAATCAGACATACTTTGTGTAGGGTGATCGATATCACATTGCAAATTAACTACAGCTGGTCGCTGAGGCAATACACCTTCTTTATAACCATCTTCTAAGGAATTTGCTACTTCTTTCATATAAGTATGTCCAGCACCCAGATACATATCATCGCGAATACCTATTATTTCAGTTAAAAATGAAATCATGTTTGAAGTTTCTCTTACTGTTTCGCCATGTGCAATCTGTGATTTTCCTTCTTCCAGATCCTGAACCGTTAAACCAAGCATATTAGCCGCTGAGGCAAAAGAAAATCGTGTCCTTGTTGAATTATCTCTAAATTGAGAAACAGCTAATCCAGTTTCGAAGCATTTGGTTGAAATATTATCATTATTTAGGTTTTTTAAAGCTTCAGCAACGTGCATCAACATTTCGAGTTCAGCCGGTGATTTTTCCCAGGTTAATAAAAAATCTTTACCATACAATGAGGCTTTGCTTTGCTCGATAACTTCTATGTTTCTTTTAAAATTATCCATGTTTAAAATTTTAGTATATAAAAATTTTGCTTAACCTAACTGCATCGTTAATAAACGTACAATTAAAGTTAAGCAAAATAAAGTGCGCAAACGATTTTCTTATTGATTAAGCATAACAGGCATTACCAACATTAATATTTCCTCGTTTTTATTATCATTATCAACAGGAACCAGAATACCTGCCCTATTAGGCTGAGACATCTCAATAGTAATCATTTCACTATCGAGATTACTTAACATTTCTTGAAGGAATTTAGAATTGAAACCAATTTCCATGGCTTCACCGTTATAACTGCATGCTAATCTTTCTCTGGCTTCATTTGAATAATCAATATCTTCAGCAGAAATAAATAATTCCTGGCCACTTATTTTCAATCGCACCTGGTGGGTAGATTGATTGGCAAATATAGCAACACGACGAATTGAGTTAAGAAAAGAAATCCTGTCAATAATTAATTTATTGGGATTTTCTTTTGGAATAACAGCTTCATAATTAGGGTATTTACCATCAATCAATCTGCAAACTAATTCAATATTATCGAAAGTAAAAAAAGCATTTCGTTGATTATATTCAATTTTAACAGGAATATCCTTATTTGTAAGTGTATTTTTTAATTGGTTTAGAGGCTTTTTAGGAAGAATAAACGAAGCAGAATTTTCAGCTTTAACGTCTGTTCTTCTATATCTTGCCAATTTGTGAGCATCAGTAGCAACAAAAGTAATATCATCGGGTGTTAGTTCACAAAATACCCCTAGCATAACCGGACGTAATTCATCATTTCCAGAAGCAAATAATGTTTTAGCAATGGCAGATGCAATTACATCTGAATTAATTATAACAACAGTAGCATCTTCTAATACAGGAATTTGAGGGAATTCTTCTCCATTTTGTCCACTTAACTTATACTTACCTTCACCTGCCGAAATTTCAATACCGTTAGTTTTTGTGTCAATATTAAAAACCAAAGGAATATCAGGAAAGGTTTTTAATGATTCTAATAATTTTTTAGCAGGAATAGCAATTGAACCTTCTTCAGCATCTCCTAATGTTTCGTTATCCAATGGAATATTTACAGTCATAGTAGTCTCTAAATCAGAAGCAGTTACTACTAGTTTTCCTTCGGTTAATTTAAACAAAAAGTTTTCAAGAATAGGTAAGGTAGCATTTGAACTTAATACACCACTAATGGTTTGTAAATTCTTCAATAACAATGGGCTTTGTACTATAAATCTCATGTTTTTACAATTTTCTATTAATATTTATGCAAATGTAAATTAAAAAATAATTTAAATTGAAATTAAATTGATTATTCTTTTGATTTTTTATCAACACTCATTTTAAAATAAGATGAAGGTTGGAGAATTGAATTATACGTAAAGTACTGTAAAAATACAAAATCTTTGTCATCATTTATCAATCCATAAAAGCGGTCTCTATCAGTAAGCAAGGGTTGATTTGTAACATCATCTAATGAACCAAAAGCTGCTGGTTTTATAAAAGCTTTGAGAACTGTAGTTTTCTCGGTTATATTTGTAAGGGTCACTATGGCCATAGGCTTGTGAGAAACAATAGAATCTATATCACTCTTTTTCAAATCATTCAGAAAAGCCTCTAATCCGAGATTGGCAAATGAGCTCATAAAGTTAACTACCTTAGAAGTATCAAAACCATTCATTAATTTATTGGAAAACAACAATTTAACTTCAAAGTCCCTATTAAAGCGTGAAATTTCAAAAGAAGATTCAGGATCTGAAGGATATTCTATCTTAACTGTTTTAATATCACCTATTTTTGAATCAAATACAATTCGTTTACGCCAATCAAATTCTAAAGCTGAATAACGGGGCGTTAAAAAACCTCTAAAACCAGGGACATAAACAATGAATGGTTCGTCAGAACCTTCAAGTAACATAAAAGTACCCTGATTATCCTGGGTTTCATCACCCACATAATAAACTTTGGTGCATTTTTCATGTGGGAAAAGCCGAATTTTATTAAATAAATCAATACGATAAACTGTCTGATAAATTTCAACTTTTACACTTTTTGCAGCAAGCCATTTAATAATTGTGTTTCTTCCAGCTTTGGAAACAGGTTCTTTGACATGTAACTTTGAAACAGTTTCTAATAAAATTTCCATCCCATCAATCCGAGCAGGATATTTATCATTAACTTGCCATTTTTTTTCATCTAAACGCTTAATTGTAACACTATTATTATTTTTATCACTCATAAAAATTTTAGTAATTGCACTCACGTCTTCAACTGCAAAATCAGCTTTTATCGTCGTTTTTGAACTTTTCAATATTAATATGAATGCTATTACAGCAAGTAAGATTGTAAATAATAAAACATATTTGTTCTTTAACATTTTTTATATTTAAGTATTGGTTATTAAGTATTTAAAATTTAGGTTATTAGGGATAAGATTAAAAGAACTTATTTAGAATAACGACGTTGACGTAAATATGTAATTATCATACCAAACAGAATAATTAAAATAACTGGCAAAACTACATTAATGAGTTGCCATTGAATTTTTGAATTTTCTATTTTGGTTTTATCTAACATCCTCAATTTTAGTTCTCGTGAACGTACAGTTATCAAACCAGAGTCGTCACAAAGGTAATTCATACAATTGAGTATAAATTCCTTATTTCCAAACATTTGTCTTGTATATTGATCATAACCCAAAGGTAATGGAAAGCCTTTTGAATAATGAAATTGATTTTTAATTATATCTCCGTCAGAAATAACAATCATTGCAGTAGGTTTACTTTTTTCTAAAAAGCCAATTTTATCACTTTTAGCAATATCAATTGTAATTCTATTTGTAAAATTTGATTCAAAAGCTCCTTCCAAAAGCACTGCCAATGATTGGAACGGTTTATTGTAAAGACGTTCTTCAGGTTCCTTTTTTAATATCCCTAAATCAATAATTACAGGAGTATTTACAAGTCGTGAATATTTTGAAGAGGTTAGTAAGATTGTTTTTTTTATCCCATTATCAATTGTGTCAATACTACTAACAAATTCGGTTTTTATAGCATTTAAGTTCTTAACAATTGAATGATTAGCTATAGGAGTAATTATCGGGAAATAATACCATGGTAAAAAACTTGTTTGAGGCTGGTTTCCAACTTTTCCGGTTACTATCGGTATAGGGAGTGCAGAAATGTCCATTATTAAATTTGTGTTCAATCGAACTCCATATCTGAAAAGCTGGTCAGATAAATTTATTTCATTGGCAATTCCTACAGTTTGATTTGTAGTCTTTAAACTATCCATACTTGCAAACACAGGATCAATTAACCAAAGCACTTTTCCACCATACATTATGTATTGGTCAATAATAAATTTATCTTTTTCGCTAAAAGCTGAATCTGGTTTGGCTATAATAATTGCTTTATAGATATTAGATATTTTTGTTGCCGCTGAATCAGAAATTTCTCTTTTGGTAAGTTTATTAATCTGTTCATCAATTCTAATACGTTCCACTTCATAGTATTCAGAAAGAGCATTTGTAATATCATACATCTCATTGATATTCAATTCTCCATGTCCATCGATGATGGCAATTCTAGGTTTTGCCCTTACACTTAATTTACGAATAACATTTGAAATATTGTATTCTAATGCCTGAATCGAATTATTTAAAACATTCTCAGACTCAATACCCATTTGATTAACAAGTAATTGCAATGGCATTGTCTGAGTTTTATAAGTAACTTCTGCTCCGGGAAAAATTATTTGCTGAGCAGAACCTCCTTTTTGTTTAATTTGTAAATTTGTAGGTTGGATTCCCTTTTCAACCAATAGTTTATACATGTCATTTCTCTGTTTTTTGTCAACAATAGCATTGGGATTTATAAACTCATATTGAATATTGCTATTGTAAGCCCTGAATTCATCCAGCATTTCTTTGGTTGAATTACTAAGTCTTTTAAAACCTGCAGGAAAATCACCATCTAAGTATATTTTAAAATATACAATATCATCTAATTTTTTTAAGAGGGTTTTAGTGGCAGGTGAAAGTGAATATCTCTTTTCTGCAGTTAAATCAAAGCGAGTATAAATAAAACTGCCTATAATGTTTAATAGCACAATAATTATCATCCCATAAAGAATTTGAATAATATTATTGCGTTTTATATTTGTTTTTCTTTTTTCCATAACATTATTGTTCATAATGGGTTACCATTTACGACTTTGAAGTGACAGTTTTGTTAATAATATAAATAAACCTATGATACTAAAATAATAAATCAAATCTCTGGTATCAATCACACCTCTGCTAATGGATGAGTAATGATGACTAATTCCCAATGATTTAATAAATAAATCAAACTTCCCAAACCATTCTAGCGAATAAATAAGCTCAAACCCAATATAAATGGCTCCACACAAAAAAACAGAAATTATAAACGAAACTATCTGATTATCGGTAATTGAAGAGCTAAAAAGACCAATAGAAGCAAATGATGCACCTAATAATAACAATCCAATATAAGAGCCCCAGGCACCTCCCATATCAATATTTCCAACTGGTAATCCCAAATGATAAACAGAATAGAAATAAATAAAAGTAGGCAGTAATGAAAAACCAATTAATACTATGCTGGCGAAAAATTTTGCTAGAATAATTTGCAAATCGGTTAAAGGTTTGGTTAATAAGATTTCGATTGTCCCACTTTTTTTTTCATCAGCAAAAGATCGCATGGTAATAGCAGGAATGAGAAACAAAAAAACAAAAGGAGCAATCATAAACAAGCCGTCCAAGCCTGCATATCCATAATCAAGTATATTAGAATCAGTTGGGAGCACCCATAAAAACAAGCCATTGATTAACAAAAAAACAATAATTACAATAAACCCAATCAAGGAATTTAAAAAATTACTAACTTCCTTTTTAAATAATGTAAACATAATGGAATGAATTAATATAATGGCTTGCGAAATTAAGATTTTTCAATGAATAAAGAAGTATCTTAACAATAATTAAGATACAATATCCTAATTAAAAAAGTTAAAATTTAAATGAATTTAACGGTAATTACATCTGCATAGCTGAGTCCTAGCAAACTCTTGGCTTTATTATTATTTAAGGCAATTTGCAACATTCCGTTAGATGCAAATAAAGCGAGTAATTCCCCTTCTGGTACATCATGGTATGATTTACTTAACTTATTTACAATATTTTTTCTAATTTCAATTCGGAAAGCTCTTCCTTTCTGAATATTTTTAAAATCCACTTCAGATATATTGGTGATAATATTTTCATAACTATCCACATAAATGACATTTCCTGAAATTGAGTTTTCATTAATTATTGAAAATAATGGATTTTTGATATGAAGATGATCTTTAACTGTACCTAAATCTTCTAATTTTCCACCTTTAGCAATATAACAAGCTGCTTTTACAAAAACATCTTTGGTTGAAAACGTAAAATAATCAGAATCCTGAATAATTTCTAATTCAATAATCTGTTCGGGTATTTTTTCAAAAATCAATGAAAAGACACCATTATCAGCCCCTATAAAATAATGACCATCATTATAAATACCAATATGTGGTGTATCTAAAGAAGCAACTGTATTTATTCCTAAGATATGAATGCTACCTTTTGGAAAATAAGGGTATGCATTCTTTACGATATACGCCGCCTGGGCAATATCATAATGAGGTATTAAATGCGAAATATCAACAATATTCACATCAGATAGCTGGGAAAAAATTGAAGCTTTAACAACAGCAAGATAATGATCCTTTAATCCCCAATCGCTTGTAAGTGTAATTATTGACATTTTCTTAATTTGAAATTTGCTTCAAAATTAATAATTTATATTCAAATGAAATGTTTTTTTAATAATTTTGAAATTTAAAATTATTTATTTATTATTCAGAATGAGCGAAAAAATTATCACATTAGAATCTATTAATCCTGTTGATATACTTGGAATTAACAATAAAAACTTTGAATTATTGAAACATTTTTTCACTAAAATTAAAATTATTTCAAGAGGAGAAGAAATAAAAATAATAGGTGAAGAAGAGGAAATTTTAATTTTTGAGAAAAAATTTCATTTAATTCTTACCCATTTCGAAAAATTTGGAAAGATAAATGAAAACGATATTATGGAAATAATGGAAAACGGTGATTTTTTCCTAAACAAAGAACAAAACAATGATATACTGGTACATGGACGAAATGGTTTAATTATTAAAGCACGGACACCTAATCAGATTAAAATGGTAGAAGCCTGTAATAAAAATGATCTGGTTTTCGCCATAGGTCCTGCAGGTACAGGAAAAACATATACTGCAGTGGCTTTAGCAGTCAGAGCATTGAAAAATAAAGAAATTAAACGCATCGTATTAACCAGACCAGCTGTTGAAGCGGGCGAAAACCTCGGTTTTTTGCCTGGCGATCTGAGAGATAAATTAGATCCCTATTTACAACCCTTGTACGATGCACTTCGCGATATGATTCCAACTCAAAAGCTATTATCCTACTGGGAAGATGGAATAATAGAAATAGCACCATTAGC
Organism: uncultured Bacteroides sp.; assembly: GCA_964496885.1. GTDB lineage: Bacteria > Bacteroidota > Bacteroidia > Bacteroidales > JACABE01 > JACABE01. Next base: position 12,705 of record CAZCBG010000063.1, read on the forward strand.
TTTTATGCGAGGAAGAACTCTTGACCATGCCTTTGTTATTCTTGATGAAGCTCAAAATGCAACAGAAGGTCAGATAAAGATGTTTCTGACAAGAATGGGAAAATCGGCGAAATTTATAGTTACAGGGGATATTACTCAAATAGATTTACCACGTAATCAGGCATCTGGTTTGATTCAAGCCAGTAAAATTCTGCAAAACATTAATGGTTTATCTTTTGTTTTTTTAGATAACAAAGATATTATCCGGCATAAATTGGTTACAAATATTATAAATGCTTATGATGCAAATAGCAATATTGGTTCAATCTAATTTTATTAAAAATTACATCTATTTGTAATATTAAGGTTGTATTGTTGTATTTTTACAAAAAATCAAGACTAATAATCAATATTGTAAAAATATGAAAAAACTAATTGTATTATTTGTATTTGTTTTTCTTAGTTTCTATAGTCATGTTTCATGTCAGGAAATAAAAGAAAATCGGTTGATTGATAATTGGTCGTTAAACATAAATGGAGGAGCCAGTCTTTTCTGGGGAGATATCAGGCAATATAAAATATATCCGGTTACAAACTATGAAAATGAATGGAATGCTTCATATGGAATACTTCTTTCAAAAAAGATTAGTTCAATTTTCGAAATAAGAGGACAATTTATCAAAGGTAGCCTATCGGGAACCAAAAGGTCTTCAACTATTTATTTTAACGCTGAATTCAATGAATATATCATAAATTCAACGCTTAATTTCATCAAACTATTTTCAAAACATCCTAAGGATACAAAATTAAATATTTATGGTATCGGTGGAATTGGATTTATTGATTATAGATCTGTCAAAAAAGAGCTTGGCAGTAATCGATACATCGACAGTAGAGGATATTCTGATAAAGGGAGTATAAAATCAAAAATGACAACAGAAGCTGTTATTCCATTTGGGATTGGAGCTAATTATAAAATAGGATCAAATTTTGAAATTAATTTCGAAAATATATGGACTGTAGTCAATTCAGATGATATCGACTTAAGCAAAGGTGGATTTAAATATGATATTTTATCTTATACTTCACTAGGATTAACCTATAAATTCTACAACCTAAAAAAGAAAAAGCAAATTATTTTCAAAGAAAATGATATCGTTGAAGTAAAAAAAGAAAAAATAATTGTTCAAAAACAAGAAGAAAGTAAAAAACCAATTGAGGTAATTGCAGAAGAACCAAAAGTAGTAGTAAAAGCTAAATTGCCAAGTTATGAATTTAAAGTTCAGGTGTTTGCTTCAAATTTTAAGTCAAACAATTCTTTTATTAAAAAGTATAATCTAACAGAAGCTGTTCGAGAGGATTACAATGGTGTTTTATATAGATATTCAGTTGGTTCATTTAAAACGTACAAAGAAGCCAAAGAAAGGGCTATTCAATTGATAAATGAGAATAAAATAATTGGTGCTTTTGTTGTTGGAATAAAAGATGGGAAACGTTTGGATTCTTTTAAAGAACTACTTTCGGACGAAGAAAAAATAATCTTAAAAATAACACCAGGAAACCAACAAAAATAATTTGCAACAAACTGATTCTCTTAAATTATTTCTGATTTGAAATTATGCTGGGTTCCTTAAAATTCAACTACTAATTTCAGATTCAATTGACGTGGAGTTAAATAATTAGGAACTGCATATTGTCGATTATTAATATCACTTATCCAAATATATGAAATAGTATTACTTATTTGTAATAAGTTAAAAACTTCTAAGCTTAGCCAAATCGTCTCTAAGTTTCTGAAGATATTTTTGGAAGAAAGTTTGGCTGTTTTACTTTTTAATAAATATGAAGAACCAATATCAACTCTTCGGTAAGCAGGCATTCGAAGTATTTGTTTATACCTTTCAGAATGAGGGGGACCAAAAGGTAAACTGGATCCAAAAACCAAGTTTAAATGCATTTTAATATTTGGAATTCGAGGCAAATAATCCTGAAAAAATAAATTAAAAACAACTCGTTGATCGGTTGGGCGAGGTATAAAACCAGGTTCAATTTTATTCCCACTAATATCTATATAACTATCATTATCAATATTTTCCTGTGTTTGCATAATCGATAAGCTTGCCCATGATTCAATACCTTTTACAAACTCTCCATTTAATCTAAAATCAATTCCAGCTGCATATCCATGTGCTTCATTTTTAGCAGCATATCTAATCCTAACGTTATCAATTTCATAAGGAATTAAATTATTTAAGTATTTATAATAAACTTCTGAAATAAATTTGAAAGGCCGATTCCAAATTATTAAATTCCAGTCCATTCCACCAACAAAATGAATTGATTGCTGAGATTTTATATTTTTATTCAAATTACCTTGCTGATCTCTTAATTCTCTGTAAAATGGAGACTGGTAATACAAACCAGTAGAAAACCTTAGCAGTATATCTTTTTCCCATCTAGGCCTATAAGAAAATGTAGCTCTTGGGCTTACCAATAATTCTTTATTCAGATCCCAATAGCTGAAACGAATCCCGGCAGTTAATGACATGCGATTGCTATCACCATCAATGGTCCAGGTATCTTGAATAAAAACGGATACACGGTTAGATGATAAATTATTTATAGCTTTGTAGACATTTTGTAATTCAGGAGAATAATGAGGAGGATTTTGGCTTCCAATTGAATCTGGATGATAAGGCAAGGAAAAATCAGAAGAATCTATTAGTTTCCATTCATTTAGTTTATCAATAATTTGTTCGTGTTGATATTTAGCGCCCCATTGAAAAAAATGATCGGGCTTTTCAACAGATCCTCTATTTTCAAAATTAAAAATATTGGAATTCAGATAATTACGAGCATGATCAATATAAGTACCAACCCCAAGATTAAATGCTTCCTGTGCAAAATTTGATTTCCCAAAATCGGCTTCCAATTGAGACAACCAATATTGCCCCTGAATATCAAAAGTTTCGTCTTCATACGATTGAAAGGCCGAGATAGTATTTTTAATTTTAATTGTATTATCAGGTTTATAACTCAATGATAATGCACCAAAAAATGTTTCAAATTTATCCACCTCTTGACCATCAAAATAAATTTTTAATCGCAAAGCTTGGTTGATCGTTCCAAAATCTGTTTCGCGATTTAGAGGTACAACATTGTAAATATTTCTGGCATAATTACCTAAAAATGAAAGCTCAAATTTTTTACTCAATTCGTAGGTCAATAATGTTTGAATATCAGTAAAAGAAGGACGAAACTCACCTTTTGTTTGCATAGAATTTAAAAGATATTGATTGGATTTTTGCCTCAAGCCAATCAAATACGTAAAGCGGGAATTCAAGCCAGTACCTTCTAAGTGCAGATTAGCACCTAATAAACTCATCGAAGCGCTCCCAGCAAAATTTAATGGTTTTTTGTATTTAATATCCAACACTGAAGACATTTTATCTCCATAGCGTGCATCAAAGCCTCCGGCTGAGAATAGAATAGAAGACACCATATCTGAATTAACGAAACTCAAGCCTTCTTGCTGTCCGGAACGCACCAGTAATGGACGATATATTTCAATGTCGTTAACATACACCAAGTTTTCGTCATAATTACCACCTCTCACATTGTATTGGGAGCTTAATTCATTATTAGAGCTTACACCTGGCATGGTTTTAATTAATGATTCAACACCACCGGAAACACTTGGTATTTGAGTGACATTTTTAGGATCGAGACGCGTAAAATTTGTAGTTCTAACAACCTTGTCCTGAATAACAAATTCCGGTAATTGAGTAGTAATTTCTTTTAATTTAAAATTAATTTCTTTTGTTTCGCCCGGAATTAAAGAAATTTTGATTTTTTGAGATTCAAAACCTGTAAAAGAAGCAATAAGGATTATTTCAATTTTTGCAGGGATCGTTAATGTATATTTTCCGTTACGACTGGTAGAAGTTCCAATTGGATTGGATAAATTAAAAACACCAACAGTTGCATACTCAAGCGAATTATTCCTTTCATCTGACACTCTTCCAATAATTTTCGCTTTTTCTTGCGCAGAGACTGTTCCAAGAAACAAGGTAAAAAATAAACAGAAAATGGATATTATTATATTTTTTTTATCAATCAATTTGCTAGGCGTTTAAATAATAATTCATCTTTTTAATCCTTCTTTTTAAAATCACCATTTTGCCAAGCTTTAATAAATTGAGCCCAGGCAAAAGGATTTAAAAGATTATTAGGAGGTAATTGTCCGGCATAGTATAATTTATTAGTTTGTTCTTCGATATAATTTCTATAATTCATACTTCCGTCCATTTTATAAGCTCTAATCATTATTTTCAAATCTTCAAGCGCTAAATTTCTCATTGCTATATCGTAATCATCTGATGGTATTTTTAATGCAATAAAAGCTTGTTTAAATTGTTCTCTAGAAGGCCAGGCATAAATAACAGTTTCAGCTAACAGAATAGTATCTCTTGTAAGTGCTTGAATAAAAGAATATCTATCTTTTGACAAAGTATCGGGAATTACAAAATAAGCTTTCCTATATCCGATAGCAGAAAAAACAATTTTATCACCTTCGAGTGCAGCAAAAGAGAAAAATCCGTTAAAATCAGCAGTTGTTCCTCTGTTAGTTCCCTTTATTGAAATATTAGTAAAAGGAATAGGTTTCAAACTATCGGATGTAACCACAACACCCGAAAATTGAATTGCTAAATTAGTCTTTTTTTGAGCATACAAATCACTGATTATCAACAATAAAATTAATATAGTAATAATATTAGCGAATTTTCTCATTTAAACGCAAAGATAAAATTTTATTCTAGAATTTGTTAACGACAAAAACACTTTTTTATTTTCGTCTTTCAATTAATTTAAAATTAAAATTTATTTTAAGTTGTAAAGTGCAGGAAAATTTACTATTAATCTAATAATGAGTATAGTTGTATAACTAAGATTTAACTAAAAATATCTCAAAAAGAAACTCGATTTCATTTATTTTTTAAAATTAACAGTTTTAAATTACTTATTTATGATATAAAGCAGTGAAATAAAAAAAATTATCCAATATATACTAATTTTAAGAAAAGCCCTTAATCAATTAATTGGTGATACTGGGTTTTTCTTTTTATTGCAATTGATAGTTTTTCTCATCACTCCCATCATCGCATAAAAAAAGCTGTCCAACAGCATTTAGTAAATTAGACAGCTTATGAAAAATTAAAGAAATTAATCAATATAATCTTTCTTTTTTTTAAGTTTAAATTTATTTTCAGTCCCATTTAACAATCTAAGAATGTTCTTTTTGTGAGTAAAAGGAATAAAAACAGCAATTAAAATTGAAAATATTATTAAAGAAGGGTAATGAACTTTGAATAAAAATACACAAATAAATGGAAAAGCTATAGCAGTGGTAATAGATGAAAGTGAGACATAACCCGAAGCTATTAAAACAAAAAAGAAAACACCTACTAACAGAAAAAATGAAGTGGGATACAATGCAATAATTACACCTACAAGAGTAGCAACACCTTTCCCCCCTTTAAATCCGACATAAATTGGAAAAATATGACCAACAACAGCTACCAACGCCAATAAAAGTTTAAGATTAACAACTTGTTCTGGAATATAAAAGTCTGGAGCAAAGAAATTCCCAAGAAAAACAGCTAACCATCCTTTAAAAATATCTAAAAACAATACAATTAAACCTTGTCTTGTACCTAATACTCTGATGGTGTTAGTAGCACCAGCATTTCCACTTCCTTGGGTACGAATATCAACACCAAAAAAAACTCTTCCAATCCAAACTGATGTAGCGATAGAACCAATTAAATAAGCAGTAATTACACCAATAATAACACTATAGGTAATCATTAAATAATGGTTAAGAATGAAATGCAAAGTTACGTTTAAAATAAAGATAAAACATATGATTTTTATTTATTTATCAACAATCTAATTATATTAGTTTGTTTAATAACAACTTACAAAAATATATTAATATATAAAAAATGTTAAATGACTGAAAATCAAATACTTTTCAAAATATAATACAATTCACTAACGATCATAGCCGTAGCTCCCCAAACCTTGTTATTATTTAAATTATAACAAGGTGCATGAATTTTTCTATTACCTGCACCCATAAATACATTTTGTGTTATACTTTCTGGAGACAATATCTCATTTATTTTAACTTCTATGATGTTTTTAACTTCTTTATCATTAAGGACAAATAAAGGAGCTACCGGAGTATATGCAACAACAGGTAAAACTAAAAAATTACTGTGAGAAATATATAATTCCGATAATTGTCCTAATACTTCCACTGATGAAATATCAATACCAATTTCTTCATTTGCTTCTCTAAGAGCAGTCTGAATTAATGAAATATCTTCCTTTTCATACTTACCTCCCGGAAAAGCAATTTGACCACTATGCACTCCATCATATACCTGACGTTGAATAAAAACAGTATAAATATCCTTTTCTTTAGGATACAATAATATTAGCACACTACTTTGTTTAGTAGTAGTGTTTCACTAGTGTCCACTTTAAAATTAAAAAGTTCTTTGAAATCATTGTATATCTATA
>CAZCBG010000064.1:0-18979 GCA_964496885.1 uncultured Bacteroides sp.
GCTCCTTCCTGGCTTAATCCTACACCATGACCGTAACCCTTACCTTTTAATACAATGTTCTCCCCTTCTTTTTTCACAGAAAAGAAAGCCGATTTTAGCTCCAGATCTTTGCGCATATTTTTCAATGGAATGCTATCCGGAAAATACATTTTCCGTGTAATTTGCTCAAATTCAAGTGCACTTCGACGCATGGCAGTATCTTCTACCGGATAATTATAGGAATTTTTTAAATAGGAAAGCCATTCTTTTACAGGCATTTTTTTCTCCCACACACTGTTGCGCATCCCATTTGAAAAAGTATCAACAACCGCTTTCAGATAAGAGGTAGGAATCGCCCATAATTCTTCTGAGTTGATGGTTTCGCCACCTGAATTGGAACAAAATGCAGCCGAAATCATGCGTTTATTTTTATCGACAATAACATCACCCGCTGTAAGTGTGGTTGCCATTAATATCTGAAAATTATTACACCTACTTTTATAAACCTGACAATGAACATCATCACATAAATTGTATCCCTCTTTGTAATGCTTCATCATATTATTGATGGCATAAGTTCTTGAAATAATAGCCTGAATTTTAAAAAACTCCAAAGAATCACAGCTTCCCAATATTTCTGATTGAACCACACCAGCTACATAGTGCTCAATGTCAACATTATTGATGATTTTCAAAAAACCTTTATCAATGGATATTTCGATGTCATCATCATATATTCGCTCATTTAATTCAGGGTTGGAGGGCTTTATTTTGAAAATATTTTTCAAACCATCCCCTGAAATCTCAATTGTATTAAATAAACCCAGGTCTTCCTGATTTTTCTTTATTCTAAGTTTGTTTTTTTCAAGAATGATGCTTACGGTTTCGCTTTTTTCAATTCCAGAAATAGGATTGGTATTCCCATTCATCGTATATTTCCCTACAAGAGAAGTAATGGTAACAGACTTAATATTAGATTGTGAAAAAATTCTCACATTAAAATCAGCAGCAAACATATTTGCAGAGAAGCTTAATAGGAGAATGATAAAAAATATTTTAAAATTATTCATTCTTACTTTATATTTTGCGATGATTCATATATGCAACAATCAATTGAGCTGTTTTGGCAGAAGCACCACTCCCACCTAACTTTAACCTTAATGCATGGTACTCATCTTTAAGTTGATTTCTGAATGATTCATCCTGTGTTATTTTATTAAATTCTTTTTTCAATGTATTGATATTGAAATCATTTTGTATGAGCTCAGCAATTACAGCTTTGTCCATTATAAGATTAACCAATGAAATATATTTTACCTTCAAAAATTTACGCGCTATGGCATAGGATATGAAATTCCCTTTGTAACAAACTACCTGTGGTACATTTAGCAAAGCTGTTTCGAGGGTTGCTGTACCTGAAGTTACCAAGGCCGCGTAAGCATGTTTCAGCAAATTATAGGTTTGTCCGTATACAATTTCAATCGTACTCTCTTGTAAGATCTGACGATAAAAACCTTGTTGCAATGTATTTACACCGGCAATTACAAAAGAATATTGAGGATAATCTTTTGACATTTCAACCATAAGAGGTAGCATGGCTTTTACTTCCTGTTTCCGGCTACCGGGCAATAATGCAATGATAGGTTTTTCGGGATGCGTATTATTTTCAAAAAAATCAATTGTATCTCCGTTTGTTTTTCCTATGGTATGATTTTCAATTGCATCCAACAAAGGATGACCTACAAAATCCACTTCCATACCATTTAACGAAAAGAAGTCTTTTTCAAAAGGGAGAATCACAAATAGATGATCAATATTTTTTTTCATTTTTATCACTCTCGACTGATGCCAGGCCCATACCTGAGGCGAAATATAATAAAATACTTTGATCCCTTTTTCGTGTGCCCATTCAGCAATACGTAGGTTAAAGCCAGGATAATCGATTAAAATAATAGCATCCGGATGAAAAGCAATGATATCTTTTTTGCAAAAATCAATATTACTAAGAATGGTTTTTAAATTAGCAATCACTTCTACAAAACCCATAAAAGCCAGATCCTTATAATGCTTTACAAGTTCTCCTCCTTGTTCACGCATTAAATCACCACCCCAACACCTGAATGTAGAATTATTATCAATTGATTTTAATTCTTTAATCAGATTTGAGGCGTGTAAATCCCCGGAAGCTTCCCCTGCTATAACATAATAATTCATGCGTAAACAAATGGTTTTTATTGCATATAAAGCGAATTCCATTTTATTGGTGGAATAGGCTGTATATTAAATGCTTATTGAATAATAGGATACATATACTTTCTTACCTTTTAAAATAATATACAAAAAAGGCAATAAGATAGATAAAAGTTACAAATAATATAGCTCTAGCTGTTTTCTCAAAATTTAAATTGATCATATAATAACGTATCAAAAAAATATTAATTACTATTGATAGCAAATAAACTTTAAAGTATTCAACAAAATCAGCATAACCCAAAAAGTGCAATACCACATATATAATTAAGGCCGAGAGCAAAGGAAGCAGCAATCCAATCATTGAACCTACTACATAATTATCTTTTTTAAATTGTCCAATCATATTCTCTGATTGTATTAAGGTTATGGTGAGCTGTTAAATCAAAATGCAAAGGTACGATGGCTATATAGTTATTGTTCAATGCCCATTGGTCGGTATCATCCGCTAAATCGTCACTATAAAACACCCCGCTTAGCCAATAATAATCTTTATTGTGAGGATCTTTTCGGGCATCAAAAACTTCGTTCCAGTTTGCACGGGCCTGACGGCAAACCATGATACCTTTGATAGGACTTCCGTTTAATTTCGGAATATTTACATTCAGACAAGTATCTTTAGGCAAGCCTTTTTCTAAGACTTGATTGCATATTTTTTTGATATATTCTTCAACATGACTAAAATCTGCATCATGGGAATAATCGTCCAGCGAAAATCCAATAGAACTAACCCCTTCAATACAACCTTCAATAGCAGCAGCAATGGTTCCTGAATAGATCACATTTACAGCTGCATTAGAACCATGATTGATACCCGAGACAATCAAATCAGGTTTTGAATGCAGTATTACTTTTTCGGCAAGTTTTATACAATCTACAGGTGTTCCGTTACAACTGTACTCTTCATAATCTTTTTCCTTAGTAATAAGTTTGATCCGCAAGGGAGATGAAACAGTAATAGCATGCCCCATACCCGATTGAGGTTTATCAGGTGCCATCACAATTACATCACCGATTTTACGCATGATGTCAATGAGTTTTCTGATACCCGGTGCGTCTACACTATCATCGTTGGTAATGAGTATTTTAGGCTTCTTCATTTTCAATAGTTTTATTAATTTCAGTAATGCCACCCGAAACGATGAACTTCATAATTTCAGCTGATGGAGCATTGATAGCTGTAACATTTCCTGCAGGAACTATAAATAGATTTCCTGAAAAATTATAGGAATGAGGAAGATAAACGGCTATATACCCTTCCTTTATGCCAATATTTGTCAAGTCTCTCTGGGTGATAAAACCCAGTTTATAAATTTCGGCATCTTTATTCATCTGCACCATGACTGCTTCGGTAAATTTCTTTTTTTGCCCCACAAAGGCCGACATAAAATCTTTGGTGGAAGTATAAATAATTTTTATAAATGGAACTTTTTCCATCACAGCATCAATCAACGCTACCAAAGGTCTGGCAAGCAATGACTTCCCAAAAAACCCAACTGTAGTAATTATGGTCAATGTTAACAAAATGCCTAAACCTGGAATACGGATATGCAAAATACTGTAAAGCAAATCATTTGCTTTAGTATCGATACTATTTACCGTAAAATAAATAATAAAGAGGGTTGCACCCAAAGGTGTAATGTACAATAAGCCCTGCATAAAGTAATTAAGGAGCTTTTTGGAATATTTATTCAGACTCATAATACTTGATTTTTGTTTTCAAAGATAGAATTATTTTTCCTAAATAGCTTGTTAATAAAATTTAAAAGGAGAATCAATATGAATAAACGCTATAGATAGAATCAGTTATAGGACAATCGTTTTTCATTTTCAATAATATGATTGCTAACTACTATCATTTCATCCAAGCTATTCAGACGGATAAGCTGGTTCAACACAATATGCTGTTCTTCAAATCCAACACTAAACAACCTCCAAAGGTCTTTCATCTTATGAAGTGTTTGAGATTCCGTTTTATATACCCTCAACTCATGGATTAAATCATTCAAAAATAAAGAAAAAACCGCCCTTTCGTCTACATCGAATTTTACACCGGCACTTTTAATTTGCGAGGGTAAATTTGGATTACTGAAGATTCCACGTCCTATCATCCATTGTTTGATACTGGGATATTTTTTTTGAATCATCAAAAAATCATTCAGATTGCGAATATCTCCATTATAAATGATTGGATGTTTGATTTCAGGCACAACAGCTTGCAACACATCATGATGAATTTCTCCTTCATACATCTGCACCCCTATTCGAGGATGTATGCAAATATTTTCGAGCGGATAATTATTTAATACAGGAATAATTTGATGGATTTCATCGGTACTGTAGTATCCCAAACGGATTTTAATAGAAAGTTGCTGCGAAATGGCCGGAACAATGGTATCAAGAATAGATCGTAATAAATCAGGGAAAGGAAGCATTCCAGATCCTCTTTTTTTATGGGCAATGTTTTTAACCGGACAACCCAAATTCCAGTTTATTTTTTCATAACCCCAATCTTCCAGAAATTTGGCCATTTGAATAAATGATTCAGCTTCTTTGCCCAGAATCTGAGGGATTACCGGCATCAAATGATTATTATAAGGCAATACATCTTTAGCTTTGCGTGGATTAACTTTATCACACTGTGTAAGCGAAATAAACGGACTCACAGCACAGTCGATACCTTTATAATGGCGACTGTAAACATTGCGGAAAACAAAATCGGTAAAACCGTGTAAAGGTGCAAGAATAAGCATGCAAAAAATTTGTTTATTTCTGCAAAAATAAGCTTTTTATCTTATGATAGGTGGATTTAGTGATTTGGCGATTTGATGATTTGGTGATTTGGCGATTTTTAACTATTTTAGTAAATTCCACGCTTTAGCCATCTTTGGATTGTTTCTGGTCTCTTATAATGCAATTCAGATTTTATCATTTACTTTTCATAAAAAGAACACCCCAAAAGTTTTAGGATAACTCTTGGGGTGTAGTTTAAAGAGAAAGCTATTTAAAGCTTAAAAAAAATGATTATTTTGTAATTACAAATTTTCTGACCGAATTCATGCCATTAGAAGTTTGAACTTTAACAGTATAAATACCTGAAGATAAATGCAATTGATTCAGATTGATGCGTTGACTGCCATTTATTTTGTATTCATTGGCAGATAATTTCATTCCGGTTTGATCGTAAATAAAGATGACAACTTTATCTGTCTTCAAACTATTTAATTCCAAAAATGCTTCAGTTGTAGCAGGATTTGGATAAATCTCACTCACTGAAACAACATCCTTTAAGTCATTTTCAATGCCTGAAATAATTGCACCTGTGCTGCTTACAATCACTGAAATATTGTTGATACCAGGATTCGTATTGCTTAAAGTAAATGCAAAAGGTGTATAATTTACTCCGGCAATTTCAACATGCAATTTGTAATTACCCATTGGCAAGCCTGCAAAACTAAAACTTCCATTAGTAGCAGAGTAATTGATTTTTAAAGGAGCATCGTTTTCGTCGGTCAAAATGAGTTCAACACCTGAAAGTGGATTTTCGCCAGAACTCTTGATTCCATTTTGGAATACATTGCCACCAATATTACCATTACCAATTACAGGTGTTGGCAAATGTATCATATTTATATAATAAAATACAGTAGTAGCAGATGGAAACACAGGTGTAGCAGTGTACCAATTAATGGTATTGTGGTAAAAAGTAGGTGCATATTGACTGTAATTAGCAGCAGTTGAATTAAGAACCGCTTTAATTAAGTATGCAGGGTTTGTTGGTGGAACATTTAAATAATTATAATAAAAATATCCTAAAGAATCTAAAGCAAGTGTATCAACCAAAGCATATGACATGGCAGCATTATTAGCCTGATATAACAACACATAACCATCAGTAGCAGGATAATTACCGGTATAAACATATCCCTGAATAATATTTCCTGAAGGATTGCTTATAGGAACAAACTGACATGTTGAATCTGAACAGCTAGTTCCATTACCATTTGAAGTAGTAGTGAACAAACAAACATGATATCCGGTACTGCCAGCTGTAGGCTGAGCAAAAGTATGGGTAACATATTGTCCTATTGCAGTGATACCATCACCAAAAACCCAGTAATAAGTTGTAGGATTGCTTGATGAGATGGTTCCTGTAAAAGAATAAGTCAAATTCTGATTGCTATATGTAAATGAGTTTTGACAGCCATTGTTCACTGAACCAACTGCAACGAAATGACAATAAGTGTTAGTACATAATACTGTTGCAGCTGAATTCAACACTTGAATTGTTAAGCAAACATTGTATCCACCAGCTGGATTAGTAGTAAATGTATGTGTTGGATTTTGAAGTGCAGAAGTTGTACCATCCCCAAAATTCCATGAATATACAATCTGAGAATTTGAATAGGTTGAGAAGGAAGTACTCTGGAAATGAATTGTATTCAAGCCAAGCAATGAATCTGAATGATATATATAATTTGCAGTACAAGAGTTTGTTGTGCCACCCTGAATATAAACAGAGTCGCAATATGTTGAAGTGCAATTATTAGCGGTTGTAATCGTTAAACAAATGACCATAGAACCATTTACATTATAACTATGTATTGGATTTTGCAAAGTTGAAGAAGTCCCATCGCCAAAACTCCATTGCCATGAAACAGGAGTACCTGTTGAGATGTCCTGGAAATTAAATGTATTATTACCTGAACTGGCAGCAGCATGTGTAAACATAGCATTGCAACCTAAACTACTTCCATTGCAGATTGAAAAACTTACTACATTCTGAGGATTCGCATTAGTTATCACGCTTGTATGAAGTGTTCCGTTACAATCATAAGTGTAAACATGAAAATTAAGCAATGTTCCTGCGGGAGGAACAGTTGTAAGTGCAATACTATAGTAGCCGTTTGAGTTTGTATTGGCAGTACCATAATACATGAAAGAGTTAATACTATCAGAAATCATATAAACTGTATGATTTGCAATGGCACCCCCATTTAAATCGGTAACATAACCATTTACGAGGAAAGCCACTTGAGCTTGTACTGTAAATAAGCCAAAAAAGGCAAAACACAAAAGTAAAATTCTCTTTTTCATCTGTATCAATTTTAATTAATTTATTGGAATATTGTTTGTTATATAAGTAAATTTTGATATTTATATTAAGTTTCACCTATAGTTTTTCCTATATTTGCGGAAAAAGTGTACTTGCTAATTTATTCAATTTTATAGTTCACTAAAAATATTAACAATAGAAAATATATTAGCCTAAAATTTATAGACAAGCAAAGTTATAAAATAGTTGTACAGTAATTAAAAATATAAAAAAATTATTTCATTAATAATTAGAATCTTAAAAAAAAACCAACGCTTAAAAAAAATCACTAAATGATTGAATCACTAAATCAGTAAATCGAAAAATCAACCTAGTAATCCGCCATTCTGGTAAATCTTCAGCTGTGCATCATAGAATTCATTGAGTTGGGCAGTTTTATTATTGCGTAAGTTGGTCAACTGTCCCGAGATAAAATTCACTCGAATACTATCACCATCCTGTAAATCAACCGATTCCATAACACCAGTCTGATAGGTTAATATCGGCATGGCTGCATTGATAGCATTTCGTTCGTAAATAGCACCATAAGATTCTGCAATAATGCATTGTACACCCAAAGAAGTAAAACAATCGACCGCTTGCTGACGGGAACTACCTGCACCAAAATTCTTGGTAGTTACAATAATATCTCCGGCTTTTGCTTTTTTCGCAAAATCCTCATAGCCTTTCAGGTTGTCGAAAGTATATTGTCCCATTTCTTTGATATCGGTAATGGTTAAATAACGATTGTGATATATCATATCTGTATCAATATCATCTTTTTTGATGAACCAAACCCTACCTTCCACTTCGGTTTTCTTTTCAGATTTTACAATGTCTTTTTTACTTTCAGCAACGCTTGCATTGCCCTTTTTTTCAAAAATAGCAGGATGAACAGCCAAATCATCGGCAGTTGTAATATAACCAGATACTGCTGATGCAGCTACTGTGGCAGGCGAAGCTAAATACACATAACCCTTACCCTGTTTGCCTTCGAAATTACGATTTCCACTGCTGATGGTTACTTCACCAGGGCCGTTTTGTCCTACTTGCCCGGCAGCACAACCTGCACAACCGGCATTAGATACCATGGCACCAGCATCTTTAAAAATCTTAATTAAACCTTCGTCCAATGCCTGATTCCAGATTGAATCAGTAGAAGGAACTATTTTCAAAACCACACCGGGAGCTACTTTTCGTCCTTTGAGAATCTGAGCGGCAATGCGAAGGTCTTCCATACGTCCATTCGTACAACTTCCGATAAAAGCAGAATCTATCTTGGTTTTCTTTACATTGTCTACTGAAATATCGTCGTGGGGATGACCAGGGTTGGCAACCATGGGAACAAACTTGCTCATGTCAAGTTCAAAAGTGTTAACATAAGAAGCATCGGCATCGGCTTTTACTGCCTGATGGCGGAGGCCTGAGAGCGCTGCCAGTTCATTAAGAATAACTTCGGTAGGTGTAAACAGCAATATGATCGCTCCCATTTCGGTAGCCATGGAAGCAATGGTAATGCGTTCGTCCAGACTCAGCTGATCGATAGCTTCTCCATAAATTTCAACGGAATAGCTCAATAGTTTATTTGCACCAAACACATTTAGTAGGTTCAGTGCAATATCTTTTGCGCTCACATTGGAAGGCCGTTCACCTTTAAAAGTAATTTTAACAGATTCGGGTACTTTGAACCATACCGATCCTTTGGCCCATGCAGCAGCAATATCCTGATCGCCCATCCCTTGTCCGAAACAACCGATTGCACCCATAATATTGGCATGGGAGTCTGTAGAAACAAAGGTAGAACCAGGATAAGCCAGTCCTTTATCAATGGCTATATGTGTTCCTATACCGGCATCCACATCATAGATAGCGATGTCGTTTTCACGTGCAAACATTCTGCAATACTGCTGATTGGCTGCATATTTCTGATCGCTTCCACCTGGATTGCAATCGAAAGTAAAACAGGTTTTTGAAGCATCGGCAACTGTTAAGCCGTTGTCCAGAATGTTTTTTACTACGTTGGCACCCCCAAAATCTCGGGCAGCACGAGCATCAATAAAAACATCTATAATATCATTTGCTTTCACAACACTTTGGTTGGAATGTGCAGATAGGATTTTTTCTATTATGTTCATAGTTGTTTATTTTTTATTATTTTGTGATTTTGTGATTTGGCGATTTGGCGATTTGGCGATTTGTTGCTTAGATTTTAATGTTTTTTTTGTTGAAGCAAAAATTGACAAAATTTCATTCGCTTCTTTTTTAATATATTCAATGTTAACAGTTTGAACTAATTCCGTTTCTTCGATTATTTCTAACCAAAATATTGTTTCGTCAGCCTCTTCAACACAAATACATATTTTCGAATAAAATTCAGCTACTGATCTTGCTCATGTTGCTGCCCGATAATTTGCTGCAACAGAAGTTCCTGATTTACATAATTGATTTCCAACAACAAAACTAGCTGTATTCTTGGGAAATAAACTAATTAATTTAACTATTTCAATGGCAAATTTTTTAGTCCTTTGCTTTAATATTTCAATGTAATCATCTATTATTGCTCTATCAAGAAATCGCAAAATCACAAAATCACCAAATTATTTCAACCTATCTTTAAAGGGTTCAAAAGTCATAAAATCGGCGTGGTGAACAATGAAGGCTTCGGTAGTTCGTTTTACCATATCGCCTTCTCCTGCATGGGTGGCAATAATGTGACATACTTCAGCAGGAACACCGCATTGTTCTGCTAGTGAAACCCCAGAAAAAGGATGTCGTAGAAATTTACCATATTTACCCTGGACAGATTTTCCGTCTTTTAATTCATATTCAAGCAATTTACCCACATCGGCCAAAATAGCACCGGCTATCAACACATCCATATTAACAGGTATATCAGTTGTAAAAAATTCATTCATTTTATTTCCTGCATCCTGGGCAATATGGACAACACAGCGTTTGTGAGCCATAAAGCTAACTTTCATTTCAGGGCCACAAAGTAAGGTAAAAGGAATCGTGTTGAGATCTTCATGGCTGAGAACGCTTTTTTCGAGCGCAAGTTCCCAGGTTTTAGCTGTTTTTTCTCTCAAATCCTGATCTTTTATCCATAGAAGTTCAGGCCATAATTCAACTACTTTTTTGTTCATATATATTTTTTTTATTGATATATTTCAGAAACAACGTGAAAAAGCAAAAAGTTTAAAAAAATAAAAAGAAGTGATAATTCATATCACGAAAATTATAAAAATATAAATATCAACAACTTAAAAAAAATCAGAAATACTTTAAAACTTTATAAACTTTAATAACTTTACAAACTTTCAACTCATTAATTCCCCCAGCATTTGGGTTTAAATGGAAACGCTGCCAGCAATTCGCCTGAATAATAAAACTCGTAAGCCAATGCACCAAAAGTGTATGAATTTTCGTTTATTTTAATTTTCGACCCGCCCACTCTTGGAGATGAACCTGGTTTTGAATATTCAAACCCAACATTGTACAAAGTAGCTAATATTTCAGGACGTTCCGATATATCAAATCCGGCTTTCAGCCATTGTTCTCTTAATTGGCGCAAAATAATCGCTGCATAAAGGTAGGAATAGTAATGATTTCTATAATCTACCAATCTATTAAACCGCTCCTTAGGGTCTGTAGAATT
Organism: uncultured Bacteroides sp.; assembly: GCA_964496885.1. Lineage (GTDB taxonomy): Bacteria > Bacteroidota > Bacteroidia > Bacteroidales > JACABE01 > JACABE01. Next base: position 10,980 of record CAZCBG010000064.1, read on the forward strand.
AAAATTCAGTAAATGTCTATATTCAGCTCCTAAATAATAAGGTGATAGGCTGTCGTTTAAAAATTTTTCTACCTTAATGGCTGTTTCTTCTTTGATGCCCGTAACACCCAATGAAAATTTTGATTCAACTGACAATATTTTCAAAGGACTGATTACCTTTTTATAAACCTCCCGTGTAGAATTAAACAAGCGCATTTGTTCGCCTAACAATACCGAAACAATTAATCTTGGTTCAACTTTTGTAACTTTTGCTGCACTGTCAATTAAACGGATATCTTTCACAACAGATATTTTAAAATCCTGCCATTCAGCAATGTTCATCCATTCAAAAATATTTTGGTAAGTCGAATCGCATTTTTTATTCTCACTATAAACCTGATCAAGCGATGCTATTTTGTTTTGCAGTTCAGTGTTTCCTTGTAAGCGAAGATTAACTGCATCAAACATTCTTTCGGCTATAGCAATATCCCTGTGTTGTAAAAATGCATGGTGAATCAGACTGGCATTTTGAGGATAATACTCATTCAATAGCTTTAATTTATGATAAAATTTAGCAATTTTAGCTACTTCTGCAATCGAAGTATCTTTATGTAATTTTTCATAATCTTTTTCAGCATTTTTACTAAAATAGCGATCGTTATAATCTACTGCTCCGGGATCGTTGAATAAATGTAATTTTATCGCAAAAAAAGAAGTAGTAAGCACAAATCCTATCAGTGCAAATGCCAATACTACAATTATAGTAGAAATACGTAAAGATTTGTTTGTTTGAAGTTTCTTAAACATTTAGCTTTTATTATTTTGCAAAATTACTAAAATTTTAACCAAAGCAATTGGTAAAATGATTTATTGAGTTAATATGTTATTGAGTTAGAAGTATTTTTAATTCTTGACGCCCAACCTTCTGATTCCGATAACATTGGGCATTTTACGAAAAACGCTGTTGCGATCGTGAGCAAATGTACGGCTGACATAACTTCCAATTTTTTCAACAACAGCTACACCATTGTTCAAATAGAGGGAAGATTCAGGCCCACCTTCCAGGTACATGGCTGTTTGAATATCAGCAGGTAATTTCAGCATAAAATGAATAAATTCGTTGGGAGTATAGGGTGAGCGTGTAAAGATAAACAAAACATTTCCTTTTTTGTCGATGGCCAATACTACCATACTACAACGCATCTTGCGTTTTTGTATCCAATCCAATGGTTTTCGATTATTATCAATCATCCGCATCGATTGCGAAAAAGATTGATATTTATCTTTGTAAGTTTCCCAGCTTTCGTTTTGCAAATCAATGATTTTGAATGGAGGCAAAGTAGTATCAAGCGGGTTAAATGCAGCTACCGCGAAATAATTTGGTTTCAGATCAGGATTATTGATATGCATAAAGTTTTTCATATACCCAACATTGCTGATATGGCTTGCTCCTCCATACATTCCTGCATTGATAGCTGCAATCAAACCACCTATTTCACTCCATTCTTTTACAGAATGTTGCAAACTATCGTGTTCAGAAGCGGTAAGCAGATGAAATGAAAAAAACTTAGGATCAATTTTAAGAATAGTAACTTTGGCATCACTGATATGTGTGATGCGTGGAGCCATCACCTCAGCCAAATACAAACCTTTTTCAAGGGTTCTCCAATGAATAGCTTTTGGTGGTGTTTCAGCTACTGCCAATAGCTGAAAGATAAGAATCAAAAAAAAGATTAAAGGAATATATTTTTTCAAGCTGGTTTTTATATTATTATAAAAATGTGAATAGGATGCAACATTCTACATCACAAGAATTAAAATGTTTAATTTAATTAAAAGAAAGGACGAAGCAAGCCCCGTCCTTTCTATTATAGTTCAAGAAATTTTACAATTTAGCAATAACAGCATCAGCCATTTGCATGGTTGAAGCAGCTCCTTGATGAATGGCATCTTGCGATCCCCTGAGTTTCATCATATCATAACTTTGAACTTTACCCTCTTCAACTACAGCTGCAATTGCTTTCTGAATTTTTGACGAAATTTCTTTTTCGCCCAGATAATCAAGCATCATACAGGCCGACATAAGCATGGCTATCGGATTTACGATTGAAGTTTCGTAATCGGCATATTTAGGAGCTGAACCATGTGTAGGTTCAAAAACAGCTACACCACTTTCGCCAAACTGAGCACTGCAAGCAAATCCTAAACCACCTATCAAGCCGGCAAAACCATCAGAAATAATATCACCAAACATATTACTGGCCACCAATACATTGTAATCTTCTGGATTTTTGGTTAGCCACATCATTTGAGCGTCGATATTGGTATCCCAGACTGCAATTTCAGGATATTCTTTTTTGCTCATTTCCTGAGCTATTTTGAGCATCATTCCGGAGGTTTCACGAACAACGTTGGGTTTTTCGCATACAGTAATGCCTTTATAGCCATTTTCTTTTGCATATTCAAATGCAGCTTTGATAATTCGACTACAATATTTTTTAGTTAAAATGCGGGTTGAAACAGCCAATTCTTCTTTGGGACACCATCCGAAGTTTTCTTTGAATTTAGGGTGGGTCAACAATGCATCATATACTTTTTCAGGTGGATTGGTCCATTCAATACCACCATATAATCCTTCGGTATTTTGACGGAAAATCATGGCATCTACTTTGGGTTCTTCGATTGTATTTCCAGCACCACGACGAATAAAATTCAAAGGATTTCCTTTGAATGTTTTGCAGGGACGCATACAAATATCCATGGCAAAATGCTGGCGCATCGCTACGATAGGACTGTAATAAACGCATCCTTTTTCTTTTAATTCGGGAGCTAATTCGGCAATTGCTTTGTCTTTCGGTTTGGAAGTAATGGCACCAAACAGGCCAATTTTGTGTTTTTCCAATAAAGCAATCGTTCTGTCGGGCAATGGATTACCTTCTTTACACCAGAATTCCCATCCGATATCTCCATTCACATACTCAGCATCAAAGCCAGCAGCATCTAATACCCTTAGGGTTTCCTGGAGTACTACTTTTCCGATACCATCTCCCGGCATCGTTACAATTGTTCTTTTTCCCATATTTTTAAAGTTTTTTGGAAGTATTTACCGTATTAAAATCTGCGTCAAAAATACAACAGATTTTTATATTTTTGTATAGAAATTATGATATTTATTAAATTATTTTTGAACTTTTTAAATTAAAAAAACTGATTTAATTAAAACTTTTTAATTGATTCAATTTGCTTAAAAAACAAGATTAAATTCATTTACAATTTTTAAATAATAGCAATATAAAAAATCTATAAAAATCAACAAGGGTATGAAATTATGAAACCTATTCCGGATAATTCCTAGATTTATACTACTTTTGCATTAAATTACAACTACTTTTGAAAAATAAGCTAGAACATCCTGTTTTTAAAATAGTATCTGAAATTGCCGAAGAAATGCAAGTAAAATCCTATGTAATAGGAGGATATGTTCGCGATAGGATATTGCAAAGACCTTTGGTTGATATCGATATCGTAGTAATTGGTAGCGGAATAGAACTGGCTCAAAAAGTAGCCAAAAAAATCAGTAAAGATATAATTGTAACTGTTTTTAAAAGTTTTGGAACGGCAATGTTTCATTATTATTACGATCATAAAAACTGGCAAATTGAATTCGTTGGTGCCCGTAAAGAATCTTACCGAGCAGATTCACGCAAACCTATTGTAGAAGATGGAAGTTTGGAAGATGACCAGAACCGTCGCGATTTTACTATCAACACATTGGCATTCAGCTTAAACAAAGAAGATTACGGCTGCCTACTTGACCCTTTTGAAGGCATCAAAGATATTGGTGATCAACGCATTCGCACTCCTCTTGACCCTGACATTACCTTTTCGGATGATCCTTTACGCATGATGCGTGCCATCCGTTTTGCTTCACAATTGGATTTTTATATAGTTGATGAAACCCTTGAAGCCATCAGCCGTAATGCGCATCGAATTGAAATTGTTTCAGCAGAAAGAGTAGTTGAAGAACTCAACAAACTGATATTATCTCCAAAACCATCCATAGGATTCAAACTATTGTTGGAAACAGGTTTATTACAACTCATTTTTCCAGAAATGTTGGAACTGAAAGGTGCAGAATACATCGAAGGGAAAGGACATAAAGACAACTTTTTTCACACATTGGAAGTCTTGGACAATTTATCGAAAAACACAGATAATCTCTGGCTGCGATGGGCTGCTATTTTGCATGATATCGCCAAACCACAGACCAAAAAATTTGTAAAAGGCATTGGTTGGACTTTTCATTCGCATGAATTTATTGGTTCAAAAATGGTAAGCCGTATTTTTCGCCGGCTCAAATTGCCTATGAACGAAAAAATGAAGTATGTTGAAAAATTGGTTTTATTACATTTACGTCCTATAGTTTTGGCTGAAGATATTGTTTCTGATTCTGCTGTAAGAAGGCTATTGTTTGAAGCTGGAGATGATGTGGATGATCTTATGTTACTTTGTGAAGCAGATATTACTTCAAAAAATTCGGCAAAGGTTAACAAATATCTACGAAACTTCGAGATTGTACGTGAAAAGCTGAAAGAAATTGAAGAAAAAGATCGGGTACGTCAATTCCAACCACCTGTTAGTGGCGAAGACATTATGCAAGCATTTGGTTTACAACCTTGTAAAGAAGTAGGTATTATTAAAAATATCATCAAGGATGCTATCATGGATGGATTGATACATAATGATCATGATGAAGCCTGGAAATTGATGCTTGAAGAAGGCCAAAAACTTGGATTGAAAATCATTTAAAATACCCCCAACCCTAACAAGGTTGAAAAAATCATTCAAATTGCCGGATTTTTATAAAAATGGAAACTGCTAAAAACAAAACACTTATCGTTATCGTCGGTCCTACTGCAGTGGGAAAAACAGCAATGGCAATTAAGCTAGCTCAGGAATTCAGCACAGAAATCATATCAGCAGATTCCCGCCAATTTTACCGCGAACTCAAAATTGGAGTTGCCAGTCCTTCGTTTGAAGAATTATCCCTGGCCAGACATCATTTCATTGGGAATTTAAGTATTCATGATACTTACAATGTTTCAAAATATGAAACAGAAGCATTGCAATGTATTGATAAAATATTCAAAACAAAAGAGACAGCTGTTTTGGTGGGAGGTTCAGGTTTATATATCGATGCAGTTTGCAAAGGTATCGACGAACTTCCAGATCCGGAAGAAGCTTTGCGTGAAGATATTAAATATTTATTTGCTACCGAGGGTCTTGATGCATTAAGGTCACAACTCAGAATACTTGACCCGGTTTATTACAATGAGGTTGACCTTGCCAATCCAAAACGACTGATGCGTGCCATCGAAGTTTGTCTGACAAGCGGGAAGCCCTATTCTTCACTACGAGTCAACCAACAAACTGCGAGAAATTTTACGATTCTTAAAATCGGATTGAACTGCGAAAGAGAACGATTGTATGCCATAATAAATCATCGAGTTGACTTGATGCTTGAAATGGGCTTATTGAATGAAGTAAAAGAATTACTGGCTTACAAAGAAGCAAATGCACTAAATACGGTAGGATACAAGGAATTATTTACATACCTGGAAGAGAAATGCAGCTTAGCTGAAGCTGTTGAAAAAATAAAAACAAACAGCCGAAGGTATGCCAAACGTCAACTCACCTGGTTTAAGCGTTATGATGATATCACTTGGTTTGATGCCAATAATCACATAGAAGTTATTGATTACCTGAAAATTCAATTAAATAAATAAGTCCTTACAAATATTAATACTCAGTAAACAAATAGCTTACCAAAATGCTGATGTTAAAATAATTTAAAACTGCTTGCTTTATCATTCAACACTAAAAATGTTATCCATTTAATCCCTATCTTTGTACATCAAACAATTTTAAGTAGTCTGTTCATGTTCAAAAAATGCCTATTATTCATATTATCAATTATTTGCATTAATTTAAATGCTCAAAAGAATGTAAATCTTCCCTTGGCTCCGGATTTTAAAATAATCACAACCGGACATGATACTTTGCACTTATACAAAGCTTTAAATGAAGGAAAAACAGTTGTGTTGGATTTATTTCAGGTAAGTTGCGGGCCATGCATCAGCAATACACCTCTCATTGATTCTGCTTTTTTAATGCATGGAAGTAATCTGAATAATGTTGTATTCTGGGGTATTTCAAATGCTGACAGTAATACTAAAATACATGATTTTATGAATACCTACAACGTTCATTTTCCATGTGCCGGCATAGAGGGTTTAGGTGATAGTGTTGTTAATTTACTCCAGGCACAGTTCGGCCTTTTTGGATTTCCAATGTATGCAGTAATATGCCCCACCGATAGGACGATGCATTGGAATATCAATTATCCTGTATCATTGCATGGATTTGACCAGACGATCAATGATTGTGTTACAACCAATATTTCATCTAAAAACAAACCAAGCGTTGACGAAAAAGTAAAAGTATATCCGAATCCTACCCCTGATTTCGTGAATGTTGAAATAATGCTTGAACACAATGCAAATCTTAAATGTGATTTATTGGGAAGTATGGGCGAAAAACTCAGTTCCCGCGAATACATTGATGTTCAAAATGGATTAAGCAAATTCAACATCTCATTTGATAGCATGCGAGAAGGCAATTACTATCTTACAATTTATGAAGATGGCAATCTTGTTTTTGCAGGAATGATTATTAAAGTAAAGAACAAATAAGTTTATTTTTTAAAAATACCTGATTGAACTGAATTTATTAAATAATTAATTTTATCATTAAAAAAACTGATATGAACAAAGTAAAAGTAATACTACTATCCTTGGTTGTCATTTTATCATCCTGTGATGTATTGAAAGAGGCATCCAGTTTGTACAACTTCACAAAATGTGATTTTCGTCTCAACAACGTTGAAAATGTACGTCTTGCAGGAGTAAATGTTCAAAAAGCTCAAAAACTATCTGACCTTAATCTATTTGATGCTGCCAAACTAACTGCAGCTGTTGCAACTCATAAATTCCCCCTGGATTTTACGCTTAACATTGAAGTTAAAAACCCAAATACACAAAAAGCTACCATGAATGGAATGGAATGGATACTTTTGATAGATGAAATTGAAATGACGAGAGGGAAATTAGACCAACGAATTGAAGTAATGCCAAACAATCAGAGTACTATCATGCCCTTAACACTTTCAGTTGATTTAGATAAAGTATTAACCGGAAAATCGGCAGATGCCATTATTAATTTTGGTTTAAATCTTTCAGGAAACGGAAACAAACCAACCCGCATTGCACTTAAAGTCAAACCATCCATCTTAATTGGAACTTTTACAGTTCCCTATCCTGATTATATTACTGTAAGAACTGAGTTTGGAAAATAACATTCAATTACGAATTAGAAATTAGAAATTGGGAAAATGAACCATCTAATTCTAGCTTTAGTCATTGATTATCGCTCTACTTTCTTTTGACTACTAAAAAAAACTTTAAGTATTTCAGACACTCTAAGTACTCCAAGCAAACTAAGTACTCTAAGCACTTTTTTAATTCTATAAACTTTATTAAATTCAACGCATACATGTCCTACAAAAACCTGAGTCATTTTATACAAACCCTAGAAGCTGCCGGAGAGTTGATTCGGGTGAAAGAATTTGTTTCACCTCATCTCGAAATTGCTGAAATTACGGATAGAATATCCAAAGCCGGAGGAAAAGCACTCTTATTTGAAAACACAGGCACTCCTTTTCCTGTATTGATCAATTCGATGGGTTCTTATAAAAGAATGTGTATAGCCTTAGGTGTAAATAGTTTAGATGAAATAGGTGGTGACATTGAAAAAATATTTTTACAATTAACAGCCGCCCCAGCTTCTTTTACCGACAAACTACGCATTTTACCCATGTTGGGTAATATTTCATCGTGGATGCCAAAATTAAAAAAAGGCAAAGGTGAATGCCAGGAAGTGATAATTATGCAACCCGATTTATC
>CAZCBG010000065.1:0-18808 GCA_964496885.1 uncultured Bacteroides sp.
GACAGTTGTGATGGTTGCAGTTCCTCCGCTTTCCTTGGTCCAGTTTCCGCTTCCATATTCAGCTGTATTTGCTGTCATAGTAATAGTAGCTGGTGACGAACCGCATACAGTCTGGTCGTTCCCGGCAAAAGCCTGGGTGGGTGGATTGTAATTTGTTACCGTAACATCATCGGTTGTTACACACGTTGAATTTATAATGGTATACCTGAAAACATAAGATGTAGCACTTGGTGTCAAATTGCTGGCTATTACAACACTTCCAATAGTTGGGAATATGGATGAAGAATTCGGTCCAGATACCTGACTCCAGAAACCTATACCCGCAGCAGCATCGTTACCAACCAGGAAGCTAGCTGTTGCATTGCACAATGAGAAATCGCTTCCTGCATTGGCTCTTGGCAATATAAATATGGTATCATACTTACAGCATGGTGTCGAAGCATTATCACACCATTGAACCACAACGGTGTCTCTGCCTGTATATGAAGGAGACGGAGTATATATAAATGAAGTTCCACTGCTGTAAACAAAAGACACTCCATGTAATGGTCCTGAAACAGGGGTATGATTTAAGGTTAATGCGCTACCTCCGGGTGAATTGTCACCATTCTGGACATCCACAGTAATCGTAGGACTGCTGCAAACCGATACAGTTTCGTTATAAACTACCGGACAACAATGTTCAACTGTAACGACTACATCGGAAGTTGAAGCTGTACAGCTTCCATTGCTGATGGTCCATCGGAAAGTATAGCTTACAGTACCGCTGGCAGTTCCAAATCCAAGATTCGAAATTGAAGTAGTGGGAGATGAAGTACTGGTAAACGTAGGAGTAAGTGTTCCCGCTGTATGTGAAACCAAAGACCATGCTCCTGTTCCGGCAACTGGCGTATTCCCTGCCATGGTTACCGTTAAAGTTGAGGTTCCGCAAGTGGTTTGATTAGGACCTGCATTGGCGGTGGTTGGAGCTGTAGATATTGTAAGTACCATAGTACTACTTGCTGCTGTACAAGGTGAAACACTATAAGCATTTATAGTAAGACTAACAGTACCAGCTAAAATATCAGCAGCACTTGGTGTATAAATAGGTGTTGTAATACTAGGATTGTTAAATGTTCCGGTTCCAGTAGTTGTCCATAGTAGACTTGAATAATTAGAGGCTGTTCCTGTTAATGTATAACTGCTGTTACTACAAATTGTATGGTTACTTCCAGCATTTGCTGTTGAAGGTTGAATAACAGTTACTGTAGCTGCTGTAGAAGTTACTGTTCCACAACCAGCACCGGTTGCTGATACAATTACTTTATAATAGGTAGTTGAACTAAGTGCAGCTGTATTATAAGTATCTGTTGCTGCACCCGTGCCACCTACTACAGGAGAATATGTGCCACCCAAAGTAGATGAACTTAACCATTGATAAGTATATGTTCCTGTGCCATTATCTGCAACAACACTTATCGTTTGGGTACTTCCCGAACAAATAGTGCCACCACTAGGCTGAATTGCAATAGTAGGATCAGGTAATACATATACCGGAGCACAATCTGAAGTAAGTGTACAGCCAGGAGTAGATGAAGTAATGATACATTTATAATATCGATCAACATTCAAAACGGATGTTGTATAAGTACTAGAAGTTGCACCTGAAATAACAAAATATCCAGCATCACAATCAATAGAAGAAACCTCCCATTGATAGGTATAGGTAGCCGTTCCACCATCAGATGAAGCTGCTACTGACATGGAGTGAGTACCCCCTTTACAAATGCTTGCACCCAAAGGCTGAGTGGCTATATGAGGAATGTGAACAGCAATAGGATTGGATGTTTGCGGATTACAACCGTTTCCTGTTGCAGAAACAGTTACCCTGTAATAAGTAGTTTGAGTTAAATTAGCAGTTAGGTAGGAAGAACTGTTGCCTCCTACTGTAGACCATCCAGAAATACCATCGACAGATGTTTGCCATAGATAATCCTTTGATGGAGTACCACCGCTGGCAACTACGTTCAGTGTGGTATTACTTCCACTACAGATTGTTATATCTGCAGGGGGGGTATCAATAGTTGGATCTGCAATTACTGTAACCGTCACTGTGCCAGAGGTAGCAGTATTACAATCACTACCTGTAGCTGTTACCAGACATTGGTATACATAATTACCTGCTACTGAAATACTGCTTACTGAGAAAGTATTACTTGTAGTTCCTGAGTAAATAGACCCTGTTGGAGTTCCGTTTGATACATTTACAAAAATTGAACCATTATAAAGTTGCCATTGATAGTTTAATATTGGTGTTCCGGCAGTGGCTGCAATCGTAATGTTTGTTGTAGTCCCACCAGTACAGATAGCTGCAGGACTTGTTGGTTGCGTGTTAATGGTTGGATCTGATACCACTGTTACAGTTACTGTACCTGAGGTTACAGTATTACAATCACTTCCTGAGGCAGTAATAACACATTTGTAGGGATAACTTCCAGCTACAGAAATTGTAGCTACTGATAAAGTGTTACTTGTACTTCCCGTATAAACACTTCCGCTTGGTGTTCCGTTGGAGACAGTGCTCCAGCTTGTTCCATTATAGTATTGCCAGTCATAAACCAAGTTTGGTGTTCCGCCTGCAGCTGTTAAGGTCATCGTTGCGGTTCCGCCTACGCATATAGCTGATGGACTAGCGGGTTGTGATGAAATACTTGGATCGGCTACTACAGTGTAAGTTGTTCCATTGCTGGTATAATTACAACCTGATGAATTATTAGTGGTTAGTCTATAATGATAGGTTCCTGCTAACGTTGTTCCAGTTATAGTCATTGTCGTTGTTCCAAAATTGGTATAGTTGGCACCAGTTGGTGTACCATTTGCAACACTACTCCATGTACTTCCATTGAGCGAATATTCCCATTGATAAGTTGGTGTGCCGGTTCCGCCACTAATCGTACTGCTTACGATAGTGCTTCCGCCTACACAGATACTTGTATTGGTGAATATTGGATCTGTTAGTATTGGGTCTGCTACAACAGTTACTGTAACTGTACCTGAAGTTGCAGTATTGCAATCATTTCCTGTGGCTGTTACCAGACACTGGTATTGATAACTTCCAGCGACAGAAATACTAGCTACAGAGAATGTATTGCTTGCGCCTGTTCCTGTTGCTCCTGTATAAACAGCTCCTGTTGGTGTTCCACTGACTACATTTGCCCATGACCCATTAAAATATTGCCATTGGTAGTTGAGTGATGGCGTTCCACCTGTTGCGGAAATCGTCATAGTGGCGGTTCCTCCCGTACAAATATCAGCGGGACTCGTCGGTTGAGCGCTGATTGCAGGATCCGCTACAACGGTTACAGTTACTGTACCTGAGGTTACAGTATTACAATCACTTCCTGAGGCAGTAATAACACATTTGTAGGGATAACTTCCAGCTACAGAAATTGTAGCTACTGATAAAGTGTTACTTGTACTTCCCGTATAAACACTTCCGCTTGGTGTTCCGTTGGAGACAGTGCTCCAGCTTGTTCCATTATAGTATTGCCAGTCATAAACCAAGTTTGGTGTTCCGCCTGCAGCTGTTAAGGTCATCGTTGCGGTTCCGCCTACGCATATAGCTGATGGACTAGCGGGTTGTGATGAAATACTTGGATCGGCTACTACAGTGTAAGTTGTTCCATTGCTGGTATAATTACAACCTGATGAATTATTAGTGGTTAGTCTATAATGATAGGTTCCTGCTAACGTTGTTCCAGTTATAGTCATTGTCGTTGTTCCAAAATTGGTATAGTTGGCACCAGTTGGTGTACCATTTGCAACACTACTCCATGTACTTCCATTGAGCGAATATTCCCATTGATAAGTTGGTGTGCCGGTTCCGCCACTAATCGTACTGCTTACGATAGTGCTTCCGCCTACACAGATACTTGTATTGGTGAATATTGGAGCTGTTAGTATTGGATCTGGAAATACAGTTATAGTTACTGTAAATGAATTTCCTTCACATCCTACTGAACTTACTGGAATTACAGTGTAGATAACATCCACTGTAGATGTTGAGGTATTTGTCCAACCATCATTAGCAATAACATTAGCTGCTAAACCATTACCAATTGCAGGAGACCCTGAAGAGGCAATCAAACCATTATTGTTTATAGCAGTGATATTATATGTGGCAGCAGCTATACTGCTCCCATCTACTGATAAATTTATACCTGTTAAACCTTGCGAACAAACATTTGCTGATAAATCTGAACCAAATGGTTTAGCGTTAACAGTAATTACTACATCCTTGGCTACACCCTGGCAACTCCCTAAATCAGAAGGTGCTGTTGCTATTATTTGGTAAGTAGCAGTTTGAGCAGCATTGGAGGTATTATGATAATCATCCACAATCTTACCAGCACTTACTTGAGGTGTGTAACTTAAACTTCCTGTCAATACAGGTGCTGCCCAGTTATATATAACAGCACCAGCCATAGTTGGGGAGGTGGTTAATGTTAAATTTGCAGTAGCATCAAATGTTGCATTTGGACAAAGACTCTGAATTAATCCATTGCTTACAATTGGCACAGGATTCACAGTAACCGCAACAGTTTTAGTAGATCCTATACATCCATCAATAATAGGATATATTGTATAAGTAGCTGTTTGAATACCGGCAGTGGTATTGAGCAATACGTCATTTATTGCAGCTGTATTTCCAGGGGTTGATCGTGAACTTCCTCCGGTAATATTACCTGATCCTCCTGAAATACTTGGTAAAGCATAATAAAATGTAGTACCCGGTACTGTGGTGCTCAGAACAATAGAAGTAGTACCTCCGCTACAGAATATTTCATCAGCTGAAGCTGTTACGATCGGAGTTGGTTCAACAGTAACCACCAAGCTATAAGTAGCTCCGTGACAAGACGTAATATCAGGACCTATTGGCGTTATATAATAGGTTACAGTTGCTGTTGCACTACCTGTATTATTTAATACATCGCTTATGGTTCCGGTACCGCTAGCAGTAAATCCAGTTACAGTTCCACTTGTATTTAAAGCTGTCCACTCATAAGTTGTACCTAAAACTAATGAAGATGGAGAATAATTTACACTTAAATTATTACATATTGTTTTGGTAAGCTCACTGGTAAGTGTTGGAATTGGGTTTACAGTTAAAGTTGCAGTAACCGAACTACCCACACAATAGGTTGGATCCGGACCTTTAGGTATAATCGTATAGGTAATTGTGATGGGTGCATTGGTCGTATTGGTAAATGTACCGGCAGGAATTACACCTCCAATGGCAACATCTGTTCCGGAGGGTGCCTGATTAGTAGTAATACCTGTTGGTATGGTACTCGACCAGCTGAAAGTGCTACTTGCAAGGCCTGAACTTAAAACGATATCCTCACTGGAGTTACCTGAGCAAATAGATTGTGTTGTGGGACTCAAAGTAGCAATGGGTAAAGGATTTGCTATAATAATCTGAGAAGTAGTAGCAGGACAAGCTTTAGGTGGTCCGACAAGGAAGCCGTTGGTTACAGTCAGTGTAACGGTATAAGTAGCTGCATTAAGATAAGTATGAGTCGGGTTTTGTATGGTTGAGGTAGCAGTACCATCGCCAAAATCCCATAACCAGGTTGAAACAGAGTAGCGTGTATCAACTTTAGTAGAATGATCTGTAAATTGGAAATTCAAATCTTCACAGGTTTGTCCGGAAATTGTTGCTGCAGTAAATGCAGGTATGGGAGCGGCACTTGTATTAATTCGTTGGTCAACGGTATTATAATAATAGGCATAGTCTCCACATTCCGGATCTCGCAATATCAGTATGGGCAATCTGCTTCCCCAGGTTTCATAATCATGGGTGATGGTTGCAGAAGTAGTTCCCGGGTCTATAGATTGAATAACAGTTACTCCATCCCCAAAATCCCAGGTTAGTTCTGTTACCTGTACTAGGTTAGTGGCATAAAAATGCTCAGTATGTACTACACATCCGGGAGTATTGTCATAAGAAAAAATTCCAAAAGCTCCGGTTACCGTAACAGTTGTAGTTCCTATTTTTATACATCCTCCCGTAAGATTTTCGGTAAGGGTTACCGTATAGGTTCCTGGTCTTAAGTAATAATGACTTACGGGGGCTGAAGATGATGTAGTTGTTGTATTGGTTCCACTGGTCGGATCACCAAAATTCCAGGTATAGAGAGAAACAGAAGCTGCTGCATCTGTAGCTTGAAACAAACCATTGGCAGGTGCACAACCTAAATTGTGATTATCTATAGCAATACCTGCGTTGCCATCAACGATGGTTATCACTTTAGTATAAAAATCGGTACAACCCAAGTTACTGGTAACTGTAAAGGTAATTGTATAAGTCCCGACTGTTGTATAAATATGCGATGGATTGGTAGCTGTTGAAGTATTTGTTCCACTGCCCGGATCTCCAAAATTCCAGTCATAAGAAGCAATGCTCCCAATTGAAGTATTTGTAAAATTCACAGTTGCATTCGCACAATAAATATTCCTGGTCGTAGTAAATCCAGCAGTAACTGCAGGGACAGAGATGGCACTGTTATCAGTTTTAGTGCTAGTACAACTGGGAGAATTATTATCACTCACTATTAAAGTAACAGAATAACTTCCTGTTCCGGAGTAAGCATGCGTAGTATTGGAAACGGTTGATGTGTTTGTTCCACTGGTTGGATCACCAAAGTTCCATAAATAAGAAAGTGTAGATGGATCGCTGGCTGCTTGGGTCGACAAATCTGTAAAACTTACAGGAGCTCCAACACAGGTAATGGTTGGGGTCATCGTAAAATTAGCTGTGGGGCCTCTCACTTCGATATTGGCAGGGAGTGTATAACTATAGACACATCCACGTGCTTCGGTAACCTGAAAAGTGACTGTTTTTAATCCTGGAGTCGCATAAGAATGAGTAGGATTAGCTAGGGTTGAAGTATTACCGTCACCAAAAGTCCAAAAATAGGCAGAGGGACTAACCCTTGGCGTAAAATTAGAAGATGAATTAGCGGTTACTTGATTGGTAAATGTAACTAAAGTGCCATAACAAACAATAGGATGATCAACCGTAAATAACGGATTAGATGTGATAATATTAATTGTATGATTAACACTGGCAGTACAAGCAGTTGTGGTATTACTTACAGTAAGGCTTATTATGAAATCACCAGAAGTAGAATAGATATGAGTCGGGTTCTTATCAGTACTTGTATTTCCATCCCCAAAATTCCATAAATAGGAAGTAGACCCATCAGCCCCTATACCGGTATATGTAAATGCGATACTGGAAGTGGGAATAGCACATTGTACAGTAGGTGTAAATGTAAAAGCAGCAGTAGGTTCGCTGATGAGAACTGTGGCAAGAGCAGCAGTTGAAGGACAGTTATTGTACCAGGCTGTTACAGTAGCGGTATACGTACCTGGTGTAGCGTATGTATGGGTTGCCGTCATGGTCGACAGCCCTGATACGGTTTGAGTAGAAGTAGCCGTTCCATCACCGAAATTCCACACCAACTGATCCGTCAATGGTGTTATTGTAGCAGTAAATTCAGGTAAATTGTACAAGCAATATTCAGGCAAATTTGCGACCATCGTAATTGACTGTGGACTTCCTGGTGTAACTGTTCTTGTTTTTGTAAGGGTACATCCATTTGCTGTTGTTACACTTAGCGTTGCAGTATAAGTTCCAGCTTCAGTGAAGATATGCGAAGGGTTATTGATTGTAGAAGTGTTAGTGTTTCCTAAAGTACTATAAGTCGGATCACCAAAATCCCAACTATAATCAGTAATATGATCTGAACCACTATTGTTTAAGGAAGGAGTAAAACTAGTGGTCAGCGAAACACAACCCTGATTGGGAGTTCTGCTGAAATCAACGGTCGGAACTGTCGGAACATCTACAGTTATAGTGTTGCTTTTTGTACATCCGTCAGATGAAGTTACCGTCAGTGTTACAGATTTGGTGCCTGAGGTAAAACTTTGAGTGGCTGTGGACGTAGTAGCGGATTCAACGCCACCAAAATCCCATAAATATCCATTAATGTTAGTTCCGGCTGCCGCAGTAGAAGTAGATGAAAATGTCATAGGGGAACAGGTAGTGGGTGAACTATTGGTAAAATTAACAGTTGGTGGGGCATTGATCGTAATACTTTTATAAAGAATTTCAGCTGACCGACAGCCATTGTATAAAGCAAGAGCTGTAATAGTATAGGTGCCCGGTGTTGGATAGCCGAAACTAATGGTACTGCTCGTTTGTCCTGTTTCAACAGTTTGAAGAACAGTCCCGTGTATACCATCACCCGAAAGCCAGGCCACTTGATTGGTTAAAGCTGAGAAAGTAGCCGTGAAGGTTGGTGAAATGGTAGTGCAATAAACATCTTGAGTCGATGTTAAGTTGGTAATTGAAGGTGGTGTTCCTGCATCTACATATCTTGTAGTGGAAAGTATGCATCCTTTTTCAGTCGTTACGGTAAGTGTTATGGTAAATGTCCCGACTGTTTCAAATACATGAGAGGTATTGGAGACTGTAGATGTATTTGTACCACTTAATGGATCCCCAAAATTCCAGGTATAACTTTGAATAGGATCAGCGATGCTATTGGTATAAGTGGGTGTAAAGGTAGAAGTAAGCGGAATACAACCCCTATCCGGATTTAATGTGAAATCAATTACAGAAACTGCAGGTACAGCTATAGGTTTTGTTATACTTTTTGAACATCCATCTGAGGTAGTGACTGTTAGTGTTACAGATTTAGTTCCAGAAGTAGCAAATCCAAAGGTTGGTGTGGCTGTAGAGGCAGATCCAACACCATCGAAATCCCAGGCATAGGTTGTAATGCTTACGCCCGGATTTGTGACAGAAGTGGAAGAAAAAGTCATGGGTGAACAAGAGGTGGGCGAACTATAGGTGAAATCTGCTGTAGGTCGGTTGATGTTAATACTTCCTGAAGCGGCGGGTGATGGACAATTATTATACCAGGCAGTGACAGTGGTGGTATAAGTACCCACGGCAGCATATAAATGGGTAATTGTACTGCTTGTCTGAGTCGAAACCGTTTGAGTAACTGTTGCTGTTCCATCGCCGAAATCCCAAACCAAATGATCTGTAAAAGCTGTAATGGTAGCAGTAAATTCTGAAGTACTGCCTAAACAAGAAACAGCTTGAGTAGGAATAACACTGCTAATACTCTGAGGACTGCCAGCATTTACGGTAGCAGTATTGGAAAGTGTACAACCATTGGCAGAAAAAGCTGTTAGTGTTATCGTATAAGTACCGCCTACTGTATAAATATGTGAAGGAACGCTTAAGGTGGATGTATTTGTGTTACCACCAGAACTGTAAGCATCGCCAAAATCCCAGCTGTAACTGTTGATTGGATCTGTACCATTGGAATAGGTAGGTGAAAAAGTAGAAGCCAGTGGAACACATCCGTTAAAAGGACTTGCTGCAAAATTAATTGCAGAAGGAGCAGGGACAACAACTGTCGAATTTAAAGTGTTTGAACAGCCATCCAATGTTGTAACCGTAAGTTTAACAGGAATCGAACCAGCAGTTAACGTAAAGGTGGGTGTAGCAGTTGTTGCATCTGTTGTGTTATCATTGTAAAAATCCCAAGCATAAGTACTTATGGAAGTTCCTGAGTAAGGAACTGAAGTAGAAGTAAATTGCATGGCTGAACATGTTGTAGGTGTGCTGTTAGAAAAGCTAGTGGTAACGCCACCAATTGTAATCACAGTTTCTTTAGTCATCACACAACCGTCGGTAAAGCTTAGGGTAAGCGTTACCGTTTTAGTTCCGGTGGTAGTATAGGTATGAGTAGGAGAGAGAAGGGATGAAGTATTCGTTCCGCTTGCAGGATCCCCAAAGTTCCAAAGCCTAGTGGAAACAACTCCGGTGGAAGCATCTGTAAAAGTAACAGACTGTTCCACACATTTTGGCGATGAAACTGAAAAATCTACTATATTGTTAGTAAATGTAATCAGCTTGGTAAGCGGACTAGAAGAACAATTCAATGAAGAAATTGCTGAATAGGTAACACTATAAGTTCCATAACCCAGTGATGTAAAATCGTGGGTGTAATTTTGCAGCATCGATTCAATGCTGCCATTGCTTTGAATATCCCAGGCATAGCTGGTAATGGTTGAAGGAGGAGTTACAGAAGCGGTTCCCGAAAAAGTGGCATTTCCTATACCGCAAAGATCGGCTTTGGCAAAGGTAAAATCAGCAGTAGGCTGAGGATTCACCGTAATTGCATTTAATATTAAAGATGATTTGGAACATCCATTGTCATCCGTTTCAGTGAGCAAAAGATCATAAATGCCTGGATTAACAACCGTCAAATTTAAAATAGGGCTTGATTGTTCAACGGTAGGTAAAGCACCGAAAAAATTCCATGTATAGGTATGAATGGGCGCACCATCTATGGCTCCAACGTGAGATAATAAAGGAGCGGGAGCAGCACCTACAATTGTAAAAGCATTGACATGCGTAGGAGTAGCATTGGCTGTTAAAGAGGTGGTAAAAGGAGCACAACCAGTAACAATTTTTGTAATAGTCGGATTGGGTTTGGGATAAACATTTATTGTTTGAGTTGCAGTGTTCCCTCCATTAATAGTCAGAGAAACAGTATAAACCCCCGGTAATCCATAATTTGCACCCGGATTTTGTAAGGAAGAGATATTTGAGTTCCCAAAATCCCACAACCACAATGTAGAACCTACTGAAATATCAGTAAAATTTACATGTATGGGCGAACATGTGGTAGTGGAAGTTGCAGTAAAAGCAGCCGTCTGCGCCTTCGCCTCCTGCACAAAAGCAGTTAAAAAAATGAAAATTCCAATAAAGAAGCTAACAGCTATACTGTTAATTGCCTTCATTCTTTTTACCGATGTAAAGTGTAAATAATTTTTCATAGAAATGTGTATTTGTAAATTTCTTTATTCATAGTCTATCCCGTTTCAGGGATAAAGGGATAAATTATTATCTAAAAACCTATGTATTTTGTCAATAAGCAAAAGCAAACTAACAAAATAAACAAGCTAATGTTTATTTATTTTGATATATTTCAGATTAATAATAGATTAAATTGCAAGTAATTTATATTTATAAGGTGTAAAAATAATCAATAAAAACTATTAAGTGTATATACTTAATAGTTTTTTACTATTTTTCAGGGTTTACCCTAGTTTTCATTCTATAAAATCTAAGGGTTTACACCAGCATATTATATTTAAGGTAAAAAAACATTTTAACAGACAAATTTTTTATGATGAAAATCCAATTTTAGTCGGTATTTTGTGAAAAACATCATAAAAAAAAGCCAGGGTAATATATATCAAAAATCGAGCTAGAAATCACAATTTTCTTATTTAGATGAACTTAAATAAATCTGAAATTTAAAACCCAAGCTAACATCTTCGAAAACGAAGGGATAGTCTTCTTTAATGAAAAAGACATGAGGGTAAATGTATTTTAACAATGTGACGTAGTTATCAGTTTTTTTACCATTTTTGAATTTATAATTTTTAAATGTTTAAAATTCATTTTTATAAAAGCATGCTTTTTTTACCTTTGCAAAGAAAATACATGAGGGTTTTGAAATGAGGATGGCTTAGCATTTTACAACTAAGTTCTTTTATGATAATAAAAAAAGCCCTGTAAGTTTTTAATTTACAAGGCTTTGATATATTACATTTGTGGTCCCACCTGGACTTGAACCAGGGGCCTACTGATTATGAGTCAGTTGCTCTAACCAACTGAGCTATAGGACCGATAGCATTTGCTATTTTTGAGCTTGCAAAATTACAAAATTGTACATGAATACCAAATTTTAATTAAAAAAAATGCAAAACGTTGAAAAGATTAAAAACATCATCTTTGATTTAGGTGGAGTGATACTCAATATTGATTACCAACTTACGGTAGCTGCCTTTAAAGAAGTTGGATTCGATGGTTTTGAAAATGCTTACTCTCAGGCTGCCCAACATCAGTTATTCGACAATCTTGAAACCGGATTCATCAGCCCTCAGGAATTCAGAGATGGAATTCGCATTGTTTCTCATAAAAATATAAGTGATGGCGAAATTGATTATGCCTGGAATAAAATCATACTCGATTTACCAGCAGCCCGTATTTTATTGTTGAAACAATTGAAAACCAGGTACAGATGCTTTTTATTAAGCAATACCAATAAGATTCATTACGACGTTTATACAGCAGATTTACTAAAACTTGCTGCTAATGGCTTTAACGATCTTTTTGAAAAAGCTTATTTCTCTCATGAAATACACTTAAGGAAACCCGACTTAAAAGTTTTTGAGATGGTATTGAAGGAAAAACAGCTTATTCCGGCAGAAACTTTGTTTATTGATGATTCCATTCAGCATATTGAAGCAGCCAAACAGCAGGGCATTTGCTGCCATCTTTTACAACCACCCCAAGACATTACTGAATTATTTGACAAAAATTATAGACTCCTGATATAAGTCTTGCAAAAAATTGAGGTGTATCAATAAAAAAGGGCTGGAAAATTTCCAACCCTTTAGCGGTGGCATCGACTGGAATTGAACCAGTGACACAAGGATTTTCAGTCCTCTGCTCTACCAACTGAGCTACGACGCCTCCTATTTTGAGCCTGCAAAATTACGATTTTTTTTGAAATTCCCAAAAATTATTTCTTTTTTATGGAAATTTTACATTTTGATTTTCTTTTTCAGTGTAATTGAAGCTGTTGCAGAATTATTTCGCTGGCCCCTTTCTGGGTATTTATATAATCTGTATTGATTTTTCGGCAATTTTCCACCGCGGCTGTATGTTCTAAAAGATATTGAACGTTGTTTTTAAAATCCTTACTATCTGAAAATTCAAAAGCTCCCCCAGCTTTAATCAGTTGAACCGCTTCAGAAAATTTATGATAATTCGGTCCAAAAAGAACAGGATTTCCAAAACAAGCCGCTTCAAGTATATTGTGTATCCCCTTACCAAATCCACCTCCAATCATAGTAATACTCGCATATTGGTATAAATGTGAAAGCAATCCGATACTGTCAATAATCACTACCCGGGCATCCATTATATTGATTTCGTTGGCTTCAGAGTATAGAAGAGAGGGGAATGGTAAGTTTTGTTGCAATTGCTCAATACGTTCCTTATGAATTTCGTGAGGAGCAATAATATAACGTAAATCATGCGTTGCTGTTTTCATGAAATCAATCAAAATTTCTTCGTCAGCTTCCCAGCTACTCCCGGCAATAAGTATAGGATGGGACGATTTAAATTTTTCGATGAGGGAAAAAACCCTTTTGTTGGCTGCTATTTCAACTACCCTATCGAAACGTGTATCACCACTTATCGTCACATTTTGAAAGCCTGCAGACAAAAGTAGTTCATTGCTCGCTTCATTTTGTACAAAAAAATGAGTGAAGTGCTTTAACTGATTTCTAAACCATTTACCATACCATTTAAAAAAATGTTGTTGTGGTCTGAAAATGCCAGAAATCAGGTAAACTGGAATTTTTTTATCGTAAAGTATTTTCAAATAATTAAACCAAAACTCATATTTAATAAAGAAAACGATATCAGGATGGATTAAATCAATAAATTTTTTAGCATGCTGAGGTGTATCCATTGGCAGATACAATACGGCATCGACGCCATCATAATTTTTACGAACTTCATAGCCTGAGGGTGAAAAGAAAGTCAATAGAATTTTAAAACTTGGGTATTGAAGCCTGAATTTTTCAATTACAGTCCGTCCTTGCTCAAATTCTCCCAATGAAGCAGCATGAAACCAAGCAACCTTATCTGTTTCATTGAATAAATGCACTGTTTTTTTCAAAAGACCATTGCGTCCTTGCCACCATTTTTTGGCCTTTACATTAAAAAAAGAAAAGACAAAAATACCTGAATAATAGAGATAAATGCCAAGATTGTAAAGAATGCTCATAATTAATTATAGTAAAATTTATCAGGTGAGCGTTTGTACAAAGGGAAAATCCAACCTACTTTAATACCAAAAAACCGATCCGATTTTTGGTTAGCATCTTTTTGCATCGTATCAAAATTAATATCACGTATTGAAGTCGTCCAGGCTTGTGTGAATTCGATTCCGGCATAAAAATTTGTCAATCTTCTGTCACTTAAATAAATATATCCCAAAAATTCAGAAATTGCAAATCCTCTTGACAAACGATCATAACCACGGGCATAATCGCCCATCAATTGTGGTGTATTATTATTACCTACTTCTATGCGAATATTGTGCTGTAAATAACCCCCGCTTGCCATCACCAATAAACCTGAATTGGGGTTGGATTTGAAAACACGAATAATTTTCCCTAACTTTAGCATGGTCGAGAATCCTCTTTCAAACATTTTAACATCGGTAATCGTGCCATCTTTGGCAATAACATTACCATCAGGTGGAGCTACACTTTTTACAATCTGATCGTATAACTTCACATCATTCCCGAAAATAAAATTGAAATCAGCACCTAATATCCAGTTTTTTCTGGTTTTAATTGAAAATGAAGGACCTATAGTTGAATTATTGCCATAAGTTTTAACCAAATCGCCACCCGGAAACTGAAAAGAGTAGGAAAAAGAGATTAAACCTGCAAAAGCCGATGAATCTTTTAAACTAATTTGAGCTTTTAGTATAGAGGAATTGTTCAACAATAAGAGAATAAAAATAAAAACGCAAATTTTCTTCATAGTATCATTTTTAATGAATGATAACGCAAAATTAAGAAAATCATTATACCTGCCTTCATAATATTAATTATATTTCAGAATTTAGCCTAAGCGTTCAAAATATTAATTATTTTTGCAACATTAATAGTTAAGCAATCCAGTTTTTTATTTAAAAATATATATTGAAGATGAAGAAGATTCAAATGGTTGACTTAAAAAGTCAATACGAAAAAATTAAACCCGAAATCGACAAAGGGATACAGGAAGTAATTGATAATTGTGCTTTTATCAATGGTCCTGCTGTTCAGGGATTTCAGGCTGAGATGGAAAAATATTTAGGTGCCAAACATGTCATCCCTTGTGCCAATGGCACAGATGCATTGCAGGTTGCAATGATGGCTTTAGGCCTAAAACCCGGTGACGAAATCATTACTGTTTCATTTACTTTTATTGCAACGGCAGAAGTAATTGCTTTATTAGGATTTACACCTGTTTTGGTGGATGTTGACCCCGATACTTTCAATATGTCAATAGCATCCCTCAAAAAAGCGATTACACCTAAAACAAAAGCAATCGTACCTGTTCATTTATTCGGACAATGTGCCGATATGGAAGCAATCATGCAAATTGCCAAAGAACATAATTTATTTGTAATAGAAGATACTTGCCAGGCCATTGGTGCCGATTATATCTTTAAAGACGGAAGCCGGAAAAAAGCCGGAACAATTGGTCATATTGGATGTACTTCATTTTTTCCCTCAAAAAACCTAGGTTGTTACGGGGATGGAGGTGCAATATTTACCAACGATGACGAACTGGATAAACAAATGAGAATTGTAGTAAACCATGGCATGGTTGTTCGCTATTATCATGATTATATTGGCGTTAATTCAAGACTCGACAGTATTCAGGCTGCCATTTTAAGGGTTAAATTGCAACACCTCGACGAATATGCCCAGGCTCGCAATTATGCTGCCAATTATTACAATACCGCCTTTGCCAGTCATCCTCAATTAACAACTCCGGTAACTGCAAAAAATTCTACCCACGTTTTTCATCAATATACCCTTGTATTGAATAATGTTGACAGAACAGGCTTACAAAATCATCTGGCTGCAAAAGACATTCCTGCTATGATTTATTATCCGGTACCTTTACATTTACAAAAAGCTTATATTGATAACCTTTACAAAGCCGGTGATTTCCCATGCACTGAGGCCCTTTGTGCTTCTGTAGTTTCCTTGCCCATGCATTCTGAATTGGATGACGAACAATTGAAACACATCACCGACAGCGTAATTGAATTTATTAATAAGTAAATTTGTCACAATAGAATGCAACAAGAATATTTTGCCCACGAAACAGCCATCATCGACGAAGGTTGTACGATAGGAAAAGGAACTAAAATATGGCATTTTACCCATATTATGGCGAATTGCAGCATTGGAGAAAATTGCAATTTCGGACAAAATGTGGTGGTTTCACCTGAAGTAATATTGGGCAAAAACGTAAAAGTACAGAACAATGTATCTATTTACACCGGTGTTATTTGCGAAGATGATGTTTTTTTAGGGCCTTCTATGGTATTTACCAATGTTATCAACCCACGGAGTGCTGTAAACCGTAAAAGTGAGTATGCAAGAACGCATGTAAAACATGGAGCAACCATTGGCGCCAATGCTACTATCGTTTGTGGACATGATATCGGCGAATTTGCTTTTATTGGAGCAGGTGCTGTAGTTACAAAAGACGTTGCTGCTTATGCATTAATAGTCGGCAATCCTGCACGCCAGATAGGCTGGATGAGCGAATATGGTCAACGTCTGAAGTTTGATAATGCTGGCAATGCCATTTGCCCTGAAAGCAAGGAAAACTATAAATTGGAGAACGGTAAAGTTTTTAAAATTGATTAAAAATAGGACTATGCAAAAACCCATAAATTTTGGCTTAATCGGAGCTGCAGGTTATATTGCGCCCCGCCACATGAAGGCGATTAAAGAAACCGGAAATGTATTGGTAGCTGCTTTAGATAAATTCGACAGTGTTGGCATTATCGATAGTCATTTTCCCGATGCTGCTTTCTTTCTGGAAGCTGAACGTTTCGACCGTCACCTGGATAAACTCAGACGACAAGGCGAAAACAAAATAGACTATGTAAGTATTTGCTCACCTAACTATTTACACGACGCCCATATCAGGCTTGCACTCCGTAACGATGCCCATGCAATCTGCGAAAAGCCCTTGGTTCTCAACCCATGGAATATCGATACTTTAGAAACCCTGGAAAAAGAAACTGGAAAAAGAATTTATAATATTCTGCAATTGCGTTTGCATCCATCTATTATTGCGCTAAAGCAACAAATAGATGCTGACAAATCAGGTAAAATTTACGATGTAAATCTTGCTTATATTACCAGTCGCGGTAGTTGGTATCATTATTCCTGGAAAGGTGATAATGCCAAGTCGGGAGGTATTGCTACCAATATTGGTGTTCATTTCTTTGATATGTTGTGCTGGATTTTTGGTGACGTTAAAGAGAACATTGTTCATTCTTACGAAACCCAAAAAGCCGGAGGTTATCTTGAACTCGAAAAAGCCCGCGTTCGTTGGTTTTTAAGTATTGATTTCAATGATATACCCGAAAATATAAAAGCCAGCGGACAACGTACATATCGTTCGATTACTGTTGAAAATCAGGAAGTTGAATTTAGCGGAGGATTCACAGATTTACACACCCAATCTTATCAGCAAATATTAAGCGGAAATGGGTTTGGCTTGTCAGAAGCCCGGAATTCAATCCAGATTGTCCATGACATCAGGCATAAGGAAGCCATCGGATTAAAAGGAAGCTATCATCCTTTTTTGAAAAAATAAACTTCTTAAAACAAAAAAAAATGAAAATATTAGTTACAGGCGGCATTGGTTATATTGGTTCACACACTGTGGTAGAATTAATGAAACAAGGGCACATCCCGATTATTATTGATAATTTGGTAAATTCAGATATTGAGGTCCTCGACCGTATCGAAAAGATTACGTCACAACGTCCTGTTTTCGAAAAAGTAGAAATGTGTAATTTCGATGAAATGCACAGTTTTTTTACCAAATATCCTGACATTGACGCAGTAATTCATTTTGCAGGAATTTTACTTGTAGACGAATCGGTAAAAGAGCCTTTGATGTATTATCATAACAACCTTGCTTCTACGGTAAATTTGCTGAAATGCATGAAGGAATTCAACATTGGCAATATTGTATTTTCATCGTCTTGTACTGTTTATGGAGAACCTGACACTTTGCCTGTAGATGAATATGCTCCGATTAAACCCGCCATGTCACCTTATGGGAATACCAAGAAAATTTGCGAAGACATATTGGTTGACATTACCAAAGTAACAGATATTCGTTGTATTGCATTGCGTTATTTTAATCCGATAGGTGCACACGAAACAGCTTTGATTGGTGAATTTCAGGATGGCCCTCCACATCATCTGGTACCGTATATTACAGAAACTGCTTTTGGCAAACGCGAAAAACTTCGGGTTTTCGGAAGCGATTACAATACACCCGACGGAACTTGCCTGCGTGATTATATTCATGTGGTGGATGTTGCCATAGCTCATATTGCTGCTATCGAAAGATTGGTAAATAAAAAGAGCAATAAGGATTTCGAAGTCTTTAATCTGGGAGTAGGTGTAGGAATTTCGGTGCTTGACATGATAAAAGCATTTGAAACTGCCACAGGTATTGCCATTAACTATGAAATTGTTCCTCGTCGCCCGGGAGATGTGGAAGCCGTATATGCGGATACTCACCTGGCCAATAAAGAACTCAACTGGAAAGCTGAACGCCCACTGGAAGAAATGATGCGTTCTGCCTGGGAATGGGAAAAAGCCATTGGAAGTTAAGCGTAAAAAGGAAATAATTTCCCTTTTCAAATTTTCCATCCTCACCTACGACCTATAATTCCGAAAAAATAATTACGTTTGCATAATAAAAACAAATGTATGATAGATAACAAGCGTTCAAACAGCAAATCCGATTATATTTTCTCAATTTCATTGATTGGAATTCTCTTTTTTCTTTTTGGTTTTGTTACCTGGCTCAACGGAACCCTCATCCCCT
>CAZCBG010000066.1:0-18657 GCA_964496885.1 uncultured Bacteroides sp.
ATTAAGAATTCCTAAAACAATTAATACTAATAAATTATGCATGACTCACTGACATAATTATTAAATTAGTTTCACCCATTTACTAAGTCTTTCCCAATATCCTTCCTGTAATATTTCCCTTCAAAATCAATTATCTCTGCATTTTTCATAGAAATAATTCTTGCTTCCTCAATAGAATTACCAAATGATGTTATAGCAATTACTCTTCCACCGTTGGTTAGAATATTTCCATTGGTATCGGTTTTGGTGCCAGCATGAAACACCAGACTATCCGTTATTTTATCAAGATTTTTAATAATTTTCCCTTTTTCATAACTATCCGGATAACCTTTAGCAACCAGCATGATACAAACTGCTGTACGATCATCTATAAGAATTTCTTTTTCAGCAAGATTTCCATTGGCGATTCCTTCAAATAAATCAACAATGTCACTTTTAATACGTGGGATAACAGTTTCTGTTTCTGGATCACCCAGGCGGGCATTGTATTCTATCACAAAAGGTTCACCTTTTACATTCATCAATCCTATAAAGAGGAAGCCTTTGTAAGGAATATTATCTTTTTTAAGGCCGTTCAACGTTGGAATTATAATTTTTTGTTCCACTTTATGCATAAATGATTTATCAGCAAAAGGGACATGACTCACAGAACCCATACCTCCAGTATTAGGGCCTGAATCCCCATCTCCAATTCGTTTATAATCTTTTGCTACTGGTAACATTTTATAATTATCTCCATCAGTTGCAACAAATACTGATAGTTCAATCCCATTTAAATATTCTTCAATTACTACTTTAGAAGAAGCTTCACCAAACATAGCATCAGCCAACATATATTTTAAAACTTGTACTGCTTCACCCTGATTTTCGGTAATAATAACGCCTTTTCCTGCAGCAAGACCATCCGCTTTCAATACATAAGGAGGTTGTAAAGAGTTGATAAAAACCTCTCCATCCAATAATTGATTTTTTGTAAAAGTCTTATAAGCAGCCGTTGGAATACCATGTTTAAACATGAATTTCTTAGAGAAATCTTTGCTGCCTTCAAGCATTGCACCAGCCTTTTGGGATCCTATTACAGAAATATGTTTAATAGAAGGATCATCAAGAAAGAAATCATGAATACCTTCTACTAAAGGTGTTTCCGGACCTACTATAACCATCTGGATATCTTTTTGAATAACAAACGATTTAACATGTTCAAAATTCATAGGATCTATATCGACATTGATACCATGTAAAGCAGTTCCAGCATTTCCCGGAGCAATATATAACTGATTGATTTTTAAGCTTTGCTTTATTTTCCAGGCTAATGTATGTTCCCTGCCCCCTGAACCTAAAAGTAGAATATTCATTTTACATTTTTTTGCAAAATAACGAAATTTTACGATAGATTTACTGAAAATAAAATGTTCAGCTCCCATTTATTATATTAAACTGTTGAATTTTTTTTATTAATTTTATTTCAAAAAGTTTATAACATATTTTGTTTTTACACGTTCTGTATCTTACAACAATAAAACTTAAAAATGGCAGACAAAATAACAATCCTATGGGCAGATGATGAAATCGATTTGCTAAAGCCTCATGTAATGTTTTTAACAGCTAAAGGTTACAATGTAATTACTTCAAATAGTGGTGGTGAAGCCTTAGATTTAGTAAAATCTAACAATGTAGACATTATATTCTTAGATGAACAGATGCCTGGCTTGTCTGGTATCGACACATTAATTCAGATGAAGAACATTGTCCCGAATATACCTGTTGTGATGATTACCAAAAGTGAAGAAGAATCCATCATGGAAGATGCTATCGGGTCAAAAATATCCGATTATTTAATAAAACCAGTAAATCCCAATCAAATATTGCTCTGTCTTAAGAAAAATCTGGAAACCAAACGATTGCAAAGTGAAAAAGCCAGTTTTTCTTACCAACAGGAATTTCGCAAAATAAGCATGGATGTTTCGGGCAGATTAAATTTTGAAGAATGGATAAACGTATATAAAAAACTTGTATACTGGGAGTTAGAATTAGGAAAATCTCAAGACCCTGGTATTATTGAAATTCTAAAGATGCAAAAAAATGAAGCCAATCATCAGTTTTGCAAATACATTGAGCGTAATTATTTAGATTGGTTAAAACCTTCGACCAATGAAAAACCACTTCAATCGCATACAATTCTTAGAGAAAAAGTTTTCCCTTTACTTAAAGATGATAAACCCACTTTTTTATTGGTAGTGGATAATTTGAGATACGATCAATGGAAAACACTACAACCTAAAATTGAAGAATATTTACGTGTTGAAGAAGACGAAATTTATTATTCCATCTTACCTTCGGTAACACAATATGCTCGTAATTCATTATTTGCAGGACTTCTGCCTTCTGAAATTGAAAAAAAATACCCACAACTATGGCTTAATGAAGATGAAGAAGGGACTAAAAATCAATTTGAACCTGATTTAATTAATGAATATTTAAGAAGATTTGGAATTGACATTAAAACTTCCTATCATAAAGTTCTGAATTTAAACTTCGGCAGAAAATTGGTTGATAACCTTCCAAATTTAATGAATAATAAGCTGAATGTTATCGTTTACAATTTTGTAGACATGCTTTCACATGCACGTACCGAGATGGATATCATCCGTGAACTTGCTGATGATGAGTCAGCATATCGTTCGTTAACGTTGTCATGGTTTGAGCATTCTCCTTTGTTTGACATCATAAAATTTTTAGGAGAGAAGAATGTGAATGTAGTGATTACTACTGATCACGGCTCAATAAAAGTTAACAATCCTATCAAAGTGAAAGGAGACAAAACTACCAATACCAATCTGCGTTTTAAAATTGGCAAAATGCTGGATTACAATGAAAGAGATGTTTTTGTAATAAAAAACCCACAAGATGCTTATTTACCAAAGCTAAATGTAAGTTCTTCGTATATTTTCACTAGAAGTAATGATTTTTTTGCTTATCCAAACAACTACAATTATTATGTAAGTTACTATCTGAATACCTTTCAGCATGGAGGTATATCGATGGAAGAAATTTTAATCCCTATCATTTCGTTGAAAAATAAATAAACATACAAAAAATATGAGACTTTCTTTTCAACAAACTACCTTAAATGAACTCCCTCGAATAGCTAAGGAAATAATTGATAGCTATAAAAAAGAAAGAATTTTTGCATTTTTTGGACAAATGGGTGCTGGGAAAACCACTCTCATCAAAAAAATCTGCAATTATTTAAAAGTTGAAGATATTGTTTGCAGTCCTACTTTTTCTATCGTAAATGAATACCATACACAGGAAGATGATAGCATTTTTCATTTCGATTTTTATCGAATTAAAACCCAAAAAGAAGCTTTTGACATTGGTTATGAAGATTATTTCTTTAGTGGAAATTATTGTTTTATTGAATGGCCCGAAAAAATTCCAGAACTTTTACCTCAAAATTTCGTAAAAATACAGATTGATGAAAACGAATCAGATGGGAGTCGTTTAATTATTTGCGAAAATTTTTAAAATATGGATACAAAGCAAAATACTTTTGTAAAATATTCCGATGGTCTTTTACCTCAGGAAGAAATGCTTGAAATCAGAAAACAGCAAGCTTCGTTAACGATCGGTATACCCAAAGAAGTATTAATAAGTGAAAATCGTGTTGCATTAGTTCCTGAAGCTGTAAGTTTGCTCATAGCAAACGGACATAAGGTAATTATTGAGAATGATGCCGGGATAGCTGCTCATTTTGAGGATAAGGAATATGCAGAAGCTGGTGCTATCATCGTAGCTAGCCACCATGAAGTTTTTAAAGCTGACATCCTTTTAAAAGTTGCTCCATTAGATGCTTCTGAAATGGCCCTCCTAAAGCCTCGTCAAACAATTATTTCTGCATTAAATATTGCCAACAGAAACAAAGACTATTTTAAAGATTTATCTTCAAAAAAAGTAACCGCATTGGCTTTTGAATACATTAAAGATAAAACCAAAACCTATCCCGTAACTCGTTCAATAAGCGAAATAGCCGGAAATACTTCTATATTGCTTGCGGCCGATTATTTGAGCGACTTGAATTACGGCAAAGGAATCATGCTAGGAGGCGTTTCTGGCATCACACCAAGCGAAGTTGTTATTATTGGTGCTGGTACTGTGGGTGAATATGCTGCCAGAGCTGCAATAGGATTGGGGGCTTATGTAAAAGTGTTTGATAATTCAATCTATAAATTAAGAAGGTTACAGAACAATTTAAATGAAAGAATATTTACTTCCATTATCCAGCCAAAAGTCTTGTTAAAAGCATTAAAAACAGCTCATGTAGTTGTTGGTGCCATACATTCAAATAATGGGCGAACACCTTGTATTGTAACTGAAGAAATGGTCATGCAAATGAAACATGGTTCCGTTATCATTGATGTGAGCATCGATCAGGGTGGTTGTATAGAAACCTCTCAGGTTACTTCACATAGCAATCCTGTATTTGTAAAACATGGTGTAACGCATTACTGTGTTCCTAATATATCTTCAAAGGTACCCCAAACAGCCTCCTATGCTTTAAGCAACTGCTTTTCACCCATCATTCTCAATATTGGAGAAGCAGGTGGTGTAGAAAGTATGCTAAAATCCGATTATGGAGTTAGGCAAGGTGTATATATTTTCAATGGAACCATTACCAACAAATATATTGCAGAAACGTATCAATTCCCTTTTCAGGATATTGAATTATTGATGGCTGTATTACGCTAATAAAAAAAACCTTTATTCGAGATTCGGATAAAGGTTTTTTAATGCTAAAAAATCAGCTTATTTTAAAATTGTAATTTTCTTAGTAATAGTAGAAATAGAAGATTTTACTGACAAATAATATATACCTTTTGAAAGAGAGGTCAAATTGATTGTTGAATTTTCTCTACTGAAGTTGTTTTGCCATACCTTCTCGCCCATTAAATTATATACTTCAAGTTTTAATTTTGAATCTGATATGTTTGAGAGGTTTATAGTAAACATACCATTGGATGGATTAGGATAAATATCTATACTTGAATTAGACTGAATATCTTCAATTCCAGTAGTAGCTTTTGCAATATTAAAAATGCCTTCCTGATTTAAGGTGAAATTATAAGTACCGCCACCTGCTCCACCTGTTCCTGGATTGATACTTGTGATGTAAAAATAGCCATTACTGTAGCCACTCCAACCAAAATTAAAATGATAGAAATCATTTAATGTACCTTGATAACCATCTAAAACAAAAGCATGTCCTGCAGAGCCATCATCACCACCATAAAAAACAGGACGAGAAGCATCGATGTCTGTTTTAATCTTTGTTTTCCAGGCTGCATCGGTATAAGCTGCTTTTGCAAAATATGCTGCAGTAGGATATCTAAAATAATTGACAAATGCTTTTTGAGCTGTTGGCCATGAAGCATTTGCAGGTCCTACAGCAGCACCTGATCCATTAATATCATAAGACATTTCAACGGCAACTCCACAATGAAACATAATTTTTGCAACTTCAGCATTGGCTGAGATGACATTGTCTGGTATTGAAGCCCAATTATAGGTTGCAGTTCCAAAATTTGCACTTAATGTACCATAATTATTCGTAAAACCTGACCCAGAATGAACATATGTATAAGAACCTTGTCCCTGTAAAGGCCAAACGTTATATTTCATTATCATTGCCATAGCTGTAGCCACACAACCAGTGGGAACATGATTGCAATATCCCGGATCAACATCCACAGGACATAAGGCATTGTAATAGCAACTTTGATCCCAACTTATGCTACTTAACAAAGGAGATACAACCGAAATAGAAGCTGTACTTTTAGTAAATTTAGAATATGTTGACCATAAGCTATTTATTTCTTCGTTAGCTGATAAATTTTTATCGCGGGTTTCAATGATTTCATTTTTATAGGACTTTACGATCCATTTAAATGCAGGTGAAATATTTTCAGTATAATAATTCTTTTCAAAAGAATAAGCTAAAACCGGAATGGTGTTGCTTTCGGCAGAAACAATAACAAAACCTTTATCTAGCCCGATATTGAATATATAATAAACTGCATCTGTATTTTGTAGTTCGGTAAATTCCTGAGTAATTTTAATAGATTCAAGAGATACAGGCTTTTCAGCATTGGCTCTTTCGTAATAGAAATTAACCGCAACTTTCCTTGCAGTTTCTATAGGTACAATACCTGCATAACTGATGAAGCTGATGAAAAATAAGATAATAATAAATGAATATTTTTTCATGTGTTATTAATTTTAATTAATTATTTGTCATATGAAATTACTCACATGATTAATTATTTTTAAATGAAATCGTGAACTTAGTTTCGCCATATTATAACATTTTCAGTTTGTTAAAGTTTTATTCTTATGGCAAATTAATTAATTTTAATATTAATTAATTTTTAAGTACATAAATATCAATGGGATAACTTTTAGCAGCTCCATCTAAGACGACAGGAACTTCAACAAATCCAAAAAGATCGCCTGTTGTATAGCTATTGCTTGCATCAACGTCTTTCCAAGCCATTAAGTAATATTTCCCATTTGGAACGGAAGTCAATAATGCAGTTCCTGCAGTTGAAGTTCCTGTAGAAATTGCGCTTTTAACTTTTGCTGTATAAAGTGCATTTGAATGTAGTTCTACTGATAATCCGCTGCAATTAACAGTTGATGTTTCGCTTGCTAATTTTTTTAGTGTAACTGAAATATTAGCTGTAGATGGTTTAACAGGTGCTGTACTGTCTTTTTTACAATTACTAAACGTAAATGTTGAGCCTAAAAGTATTGCTAAAAATATTATTTTTTTCATTTTTTTAAATTTAATTATTTAACAATAAATTTGTTGATTGATTTAAATTGATTTCCTTCAACAGCAACAAAGTAAAATCCATTGGAAAGCTCAGGAACAGTAATTGATTCGGATATTATATCATACTGTTTATTGATTATTTTTTTTAGAATAACTCTGCCGGCAATATCCATAACAGTTGCTGTTAAGTCTCCTTTTATTGTGTTGTTGATTAGCAATGAAAATTGACCATTATTAGGATTAGGCAATATACTTACTTCATTGATCGACTTATTGTCTTCGATACCCATTGGATTTGAAGCTGAACTGGAAGGGTAACAATTTACAATAGCTCCCTGATCTGTAGTAAAATCTCCATTTGTTGTATTTAAGCTTTTTAAGTAAAAATAACCATTATTGCTTCCACTCCATCCCCAGTTGAAATGATAATATTCAGGGTATTGGAAACCATCCAGAATAAAAGAGTGTCCGCCAGAGCTTCCTGTACCTCTGTAAATCACAGGTCTTCCGTCTATTATATTAGAACGAATTAAAATATGCCATAGTTGGACATTTGGATAAGATGATTTGCTGATATATTGGGTAGTTGTGGAGTATTTAAAATGATTTTTTAACTCATCTGCGGCTTGTTGTGTTGATGCACTGGAACCACCTGCTCCATAAGCCATATCTACTGATAGTCCTGCATGATATATAATTTTAGCTACTTCTGCGCTATTGCTCGAAGTTAAACCAGTTAATGGCATGGAAGCCCAGTTATAGGTTTGCGTTGAAAAATTAACAATTGGATTTCCAGAACCCCCAGAACTAGAACCAACACCTGTAGAAGGATAGGCCCAATATTTCATCAATTGTGACATTGCAGTAGCTACGCATCCAGTTGCAGCATGATTACA
The DNA here is from genome assembly GCA_964496885.1 of uncultured Bacteroides sp. Taxonomy (GTDB): domain Bacteria; phylum Bacteroidota; class Bacteroidia; order Bacteroidales; family JACABE01; genus JACABE01. The sequence continues at coordinate 7,729 of CAZCBG010000066.1, forward strand.
ATCACCACCTGCAGCTATAGGACATTGGGTATTAAAATAACAACCCTGATCCCAACTTGATTTAATTAAGGGTCCAACCATTGTAATTTCATTTCCTGATTTCTGAAAAGAAGCTGTAGAATATTTTTTCCAGGCATTTATAATTTCGTCATTTGCATTCAGATTAAGATCTCTGATAGCTGCAATTTCATTTTCATAATTTTCCATTGTTTCTTTTACCGATTCATTGAGGTTTTCTGGATAGAAATTGTTCTCAAAAGAATAAGCAAGAATGGGCATAGCATTGCTTTCGGCTGTAACAATGACGAATCCTATTTCAGCAACACGATTAAAAACATAATACATTGGCACTGAATTTCGTGTAACAACAATTGCATCATTAAACTTGATACTTTGGTAAGCTACATTCTCTTTTGCTAAATTGACTCGCTCAAAATATACATTTTTAGCAACCAATTTTGCTTTTTCTAAGCTGACAATTTCAGCAAAAGACAGTTGTCCTAATAAGAGAAAAACTGAAATTAAGGTGATCAAAATGGTAATTTTCTTTTTCATTTTCACTAAAATTTGATTAATATAAGATTATTTTATTAAATTTTCACAAACATTTGGCAAACCTTTTTTAATGGTTTCATTGAGTAATTCTACATTGTTTTTAAAAAATTTATTGCATCTGTAGAGTTCTGTTAAAGGATTTTTATTGAGTATCATTTTAAAGAGTTCATCTTTTGTAGGAGTAGCACTTAACTTACTGTATTCTTCATATGTAAATTTTAAAAAAGCTACATTTTTACCAATGCCCCTGTTATCGAGCAAATAACCATTTTCTAAACGAGTAGGGTATGCCAGTTTCCCATTATAATAAACATCCTTTATATCAGGGTAAGCTATAATATCGGTTTTGTCTTCGGATAGCATAACAGGAACATTGTTATAAAAATCACCATTGGTTTTATAAATAACAACTGGAGCAATCACCTTTGTACTTTCTTTATTAATATTATTCTTTGACAAGGTTGTTTTTTCTGGGTTTTTCTGGCATTTACATGAGTACAATGAAATAATTGTAAATACTGATAATAAGATAGATATTGTTTTCAATTTCATAAAAAATATAGCTGTATTAATATGTATGCAAAAGTACAAAAAAATTGAAGAAAGATGTTACGAAATTTCTTAATTTATTAATGTTTTTCTTCTTTTTATTTCAGCCTTTATTAAGTCTAATTCTCTTAGAGATTGTCCGGCTATAGAAGTATTTTCCTGAGCTCGTCTAATTAAATAGGGCATCACAGATTTAACAGGACCAAATGGAACATATTTCGCAACATTATACCCATAATGTGACAAATTATAGCTAATATGATCACTCATTCCTAATAATTGGGCAAAATAAAATCTTTTATCATTTTTATCCATTTTATTTTCATCAATAAGTGCTGCGAGCAATGCATTGCTTTCTTCGTTATGACTTCCTGCACAAACAGAAACTTTGTCAGCATTTGCAAAACAAATTTCAACAGCCTTATTATAATCATTATCGGTTGATTCTTTATTTAAATGAATTGGAGATGGATAAGCTTTAAGCAAAGCACGTTCCCTCTCTTTTTCCATATAAGCACCTCTTACTAATTTAAATCCAATATAATAAGAATGTTCTTTCGCCTTTTCGATGTTTTGATGCAAAAAATCTATCCTGTCGTTTCGATACATTTGCAATGTATTATAAACAATCGCTCTCTTTCTGTTGTATTTTTGCATCATTTCTAATACCATTTCATCGATGGGATCTTGTATCCAACTTTCTTCTGCATCAATAAGGATAGGTATATCAGCTTGGTAAGCAGCATTACAAATACGTTCAATTCTTTGCTGAACTTTTTCAAATTCTATTTTTTCAGATTCTGTAAGCTCATTTTTTGCATTTATCTTTTCCAATAGCTTATGTCGAGCTAAGCCTGTTACTTTAAATACAGCGAAGGGAATAAAAGGAGAAGATTTTGATTTTTCGATTACCTGAAGTACTTCATTCATAACAAAATCAAAATCTTTTTCTTTTTCATTTCCTTCAGCTGAATAATCGAGAATTGAACCAATCTTATTTTTGCCAAGAAGATCAATTGTTTTATTGCAGGCTGATATGGTTTCGCCTCCACAAAAATGCATAAAAATACTAGGTTTTATGATCCATTTTATTGGAAATTTTACAAAAATGGCAAAAGTCAGTATTTTATTTCCAAGGTTTACAATAATGGGAAATTGTATGGTTTTAAAAAGCCAAAACGCTCGTTTTAGCTCCTTTATCGATTTAGATGAAAAAGCAATCTCAGAATCTTTAAATAGCAGCATTTAGTAAAATATGTTAATATTACAAAATTATATATTTTTTTTCCCATCGGACCTTAAAAATATGTTAAATTTGCAACCTTATGGAGAAAATATCAAAAATAATAGAAAGTCCTTACCCCATTTACATTGGAGAAATCAATGCATTTGATTTTGAGCGTTTTCAACAAATTATTAAAGCATTTTCACAACTTGTAATCATAGTAGATGAGCATTCAAAGGAGTATTGTTTACCTAAATTAATGAGTATTCCTTCCTTTAAAACAGCCAAAATTGTAGAAACAAAAAGTGGCGAAGCAAGTAAAAGTATTGAAAATGCTATAGATATCTGGAAAACATTTACCGATTTGAATCTGGATAGAAATTCGTTGATAGTAAACTTAGGAGGTGGTGTAATCAGCGATTTAGGTGGTTTCGTAGCAACTGTTTTCAAGCGTGGTTTGCATTACATCAATATTCCTACAACATTATTGGCAATGGTAGATGCTTCTATTGGAGGCAAGACAGGCGTCAATTACAAAGGTTATAAAAATCAACTGGGTGTATTTTCTGACCCTGAAGTTGTTTTTATAGATACTGTTTTTTTAAAAACTTTACCAAAACGTGAACTATATTCAGGATTTGCAGAAATAATAAAATATGCACTCATCATGGATGCTGTTTTATGGAAACTTTTATTAGAAATAAAACCGGAAAACTTATTGGAAAATATTGAAATAATTAAAAGAGCTGTAAATGTTAAGAGCAATATTGTAAATGAGGATCCTTTTGAAAAAAATATACGTAAAATATTAAATTTTGGACATACTATAGCACATGCGATTGAAAGTTATTCATTATCAAATGATAAAAATCCTTTATTACATGGTGAAGCAGTGGCAATTGGAATAATTTGCGAAACATATATTTCAATGAAAAATAACGGTTTTGACGAGCAAGAAGCAAAAATAATTTATACTTATATTAGGAATCTATTTCCTGCTTATAATATAAATCCACAAACGATTCCTGAACTTATTGACATTATTAAACAGGATAAAAAGAATAAAAACAAAAAGCTCAATTTTACATTATTATCAAAAACAGGTAAATCGCTGATCAACAATGATTGTGAAGAATCTTTGATTACTGAAAGTATTATGTTTTACTCCAATATTCATTAAATTTTGGCTATTCTTCAATTTAACACCTTAAAAAAAGTTTTATGCGGCGAAATAAATTTACCTGCATCAAAAAGCATTTCAAACAGAGCTCTGATTCTTAAACATCTTGCTAATAATGGTTTTTCAATTTTAAATCAATCCATGGCTGAGGATAGTATTTTATTGGATAAAATATTAAACAATTTCAGCTTATTAAAAGATAAGTCAGCCACCCATGAAATTTTTGTTGACAATGCAGGAACTGCAATGCGTTTTCTGACATCCTTACTTTCAATTTCAAAAGGAAATTGGATTTTATCGGGTAGCGAACGAATGAAAGAACGTCCTATTGCAGGCTTAGTAGATGCTTTGAATCAAATAGGGGCAACTATTTCATATAAAGAAAACTATGGATTTCCTCCATTATTCATTAAAGGAAAAACCCTCAAAGGGGGTATTCTAAAGATTGATGCTAATACAAGCAGTCAGTTTATAACTTCACTTTTATTAATAGCAGCATTTTTAGAAAAAGGCATGGCAATAAACTTCATTGGGGAAACAGTTTCAAAACCATATATTGTAATGACCTTAAAAATCCTGGAATATTTTGGGATATCTTATTCTCAATCAGAAAATGAAATTGTAATACCTCATCAAGTTTTTTGTCCTAAAAATATTTATATTGAGTCAGATTGGAGTGCTGCAAGTTATTGGTACGAAATGGCAGCTTTAGCAGAGCATGTTGATTTAAAGCTAAATGGATTAACGAATAGTGGCTGGCAAGGTGATGCTATTATTGTAGAAATATTTAATGAATTGGGTGTTAAAACTGAGTTTCTAAATGACGGGGTTCGATTAACAAAAACCAAAATATCGGCTAAAACGTTATCATACGACTTTTCAAATTTCCCTGATATAGCTCCCAGTATTGCAGTTTGCTGTGCTGGCTTGAGCATAAACGCAAAATTAAAAGGCCTGGAAGGTCTTAAAATCAAAGAAAGCAATCGTTTAAACGCATTAGAAAGAGAACTCAATAAGATTAATTGCAGTACAATCATCAACAATGAAAATACTTTGCTTATTGCTCCTTCAAAAATAAAAGTCAGCTCCCCTATTCATACCTATAACGATCATAGAATGGCTATGAGTTTTGCACCATTGGCAATAATACTAGGAAATCTTAATTTTGATAATATCGATGTTGTTAGAAAATCATATCCCGGGTTTTGGAAAGATCTGCAAAGTGTTGGATTTACACTTACAGAATAAATAGTCTCCTGGCTTAATGAATTAACTAAAAGCCCTTTTACCTCATCACTTATTCATGTTGCTTTATAATCGATTAAACAGTCAAAAATTTGGCATAAAAAAAAAGAGAACCCTTAGATTCTCTTTTTTATTTTATGAATTTTTAAACGCATTAGTGTCTGATTACCAATTTACGTGTATAAAAAATCTTATCATCCACTATCAATGAATAGAAATAAATACCATTTTTAAATTCACTGATATTAATTGTCATTTCTCCGTTTAAGTTATTTAACAGGATATCTCCAATGGAGGCTCCCAAAATATTACGTATTGAAATTTTAGCAGATGTGCATTGTTTTGGTAAAGCATAAGTAAAACTAATTACACTAGAAGCTGGATTAGGAAAAGCATTAGAAAAAGAAATATCAGATTTGCTTATATCATTGATACCAACAGAAGTTGTATAATTTACAATCACACTTATCGAATCAGAAGAATTGGCAGTATTGAAAAACACATATCTAATGTTAGAATTCCCAGATCTTCCATTTGCATTGTAATCTGCTTCAAAAGTAGTATCAAAGACATTAGAAGCAATAGTTGCAGAAGCCAACGATATTATAGTTGACGGATCGTAACAAGTACCTGCAAAACAAAAAGAGTTTTCGGAACCTGTAACAAGGCTGTTTTGTATTTTCTTGGCTTTAACACTTAAAGTAGCTGAAGCTGTATTTTTTACATGCAAAGGCAGTTTAATTATTTCGCTGGTTCCACCAGTCAAAGTTATAACTTGGTTATTGGTTAATAAACTACCATTCCTATAAATTTGTAAATTCTGAGAAAATACAAAAGAAACATTTACGATTAAGCAAACCAGAAACAAGAAAGATTTTTTCATTTTTTACTTTTTAATAAATAGATTTGAGGGAAATAATTACGCCCCTCAAATCTATTATTGATTATGTATTATTCTATAACAATTTTCTTAGAGATATTGTTTTCACCAGCTTTTAAATTCATGTAATAAATTCCACTTGAAAGATTTCCAAATTTTACATTCATTGTATGATTACCTGAGGTCAAAACACCTTCACTCTGATTGTAAACTAATGCACCTAAGTTATTGTAGATACTAACATTTACATGTTGGCTGCCTTTAATATTGAAAGAAAGTTGAACATTGTCTCTGGCTGGATTTGGAGTTAATGAGAATTCTGATAAACCAGCATTTTCATCAATTCCAATTAAAGATAAAAGTTGGAATAATTTTTGTTCTCCAGTACCATATTGGCCATTTGAGGAAATAACAACCTGATTAGCTGCATTTACCAATTGATAGCTACCAGCACCATAACCAGCATTGATACCATCACCATAAGCATCAACCACAGTTACAGTATAACAACCTGTAGCAGTAAAAGTAAGATTAACAGGATGAGCCAATACTCCAACTGCAGTTAAATCTGTATAAGGTCCACCTGAAGCAATAATATTAGAAGCATCGTCAGTAATTTTCCAGGTAGATTCTGATCCATATTGATCCTGAGTAAATGTAAATACATGTCCGGTTGCACCACTAGTAGTATTTGAAGTCTTTAAAATATTTGATTTTGTTTGACTGTTATTGGCTGGATTTTGATCAGCAACACCGTTTATAGTTGTTACACTAATAGTAATTGCATTGGATGCCAAAACAGTAAATCCTGTTATAGCAGGGAAAGTAATAGCTTTTGAAGAAAATGGCAACATAGTACCAGTCCATGTGTAAGTTGCGGCAGGTCCTCCATTAACAGTATAGGAAAAAGCAATAGAAGTAACGGTATCTGAACCTAAACTCGTAACCTTAACAACAGGAACTAAATTTGGAGCACAAATTTCGCTTGCAGTAGTGATACTGACAAGTGAAATATCTTTGTTGTATAAAATACTGGCTAAAACAGGTGTTTTTTCAGCACCGGTAATGATTTCTTGTTTACCTTCGGCAATATATCCAACGACTGCAACATTTCCTAAATCCAAATCAACCAGATTAATATTAGCTGGTAAGGTATAGGTATACGTTTTTTGGAAATTTGTACCTGAAGTGGTCGTTAAAATAGTATCACCCCATTGTCCAGTTAATAAATGACGCAACATATGACCATGGTTGTAATTTCCATTAGGTAAAATTTGAGTTGGATTCCATGTAGCAGCACCTGTTTGAGGTCCTTCTACATTATTTTGAATTAATGCAATATTCATCATATTAACTGTTGGACTATTGGCATAGTAATGAGCACTCGCTTTAACAGTCAAAACTCTGGTTTGAACGTCCAATTTTGCAGAATCAATATTCATTGTAGCATAAGTAGGCGTAGCTAATATCTGATCACCAAAAGTAGGCCATTGCGTTCTGTCACTGGTTGCAGTTACAGTTAATGGAGAAAATACATGTCTGTTGATAGTAGCAGCGGGATATCCAGTTAATCCGGTTTGAGCTGCTAAAGCATCCCCAAAAGTAGTTCTGAAATCAGGTTCGCCGGCACCCGGAGTAGCGTATCCACCCTGGTGAATATTGATAATAAAAACATCGTTAGGATGTAATGCTTTGTAATCATTTGCTTTTTTATGACCATCCGGGCAATATTGACAATGAATACCGGTATATTCTTCTAATACTACCTTTTTATAATATAAAGTTGCCATAGAGGAAACTACTTTGGTTAAAGTATCACTATTATAAGTGCCATTTACACTTGAAGCCCATAGTTTTATGGTATAAGTATTATTCGTTGGTGGAGTCCAAGTAGTTGTGTGAGAATAAGTATAAGCTGTTTGACCGAGAATACTGGCGCCGGTAACATTTTGAGTTACAGTTGCACCTCCATTGATTGAATAATTTAAATTAAAAGAAGTAATTGTATTAGAACCTGTATTATTGAGTGTTCCAGTTAAAGTTTGAGGAGTATTCGTTTGAACAACAGACTGCATATTTAAACTAGCTATATGCATACCATCGGCAACAAGAATTGTAGATGCTAAATTAGCACCCCAAATATAAGTTCCCTGAAGCAATCCACCTATAGTAGTAGTTCCAGCAATTAAATTTGTCTTTTGAAATAATCCGCCAGGTGTGCTACTTAAAGAAGCATTATCTGCCATAATATCATGTGTTAAAGTAACCTGCTTTGTAGATAATTTTATTTGAATCAGATTAATATTAGTTGGTGTTGTTGAACCTGTATAGGACTGTAACCATAAATATGGACCACCAGGTGTAACATTATCATAAGCTGAACCAGCAGCTGCATAGGCACCTCCACTAATATTAGCAGCAGGAATAGAATCCAAATAAGTACCTGTCATACTATAAAGTCTTGGACCTGTTACATTCCATGGACCACACCACAGACCACCTGCACCAGAATTTGCAGTGGGATCATAAGCTATATGACGAACCAAGAAACCAGTTGGCAACGTAATGGTAGAAACTTGCGTTTTAGTAACAAAGTCAAATTTATAGATAACATTCGTAAAATTGCTTCCATAAAAATAAGTACCATCATACGCCAAATCGCGGATACCTCCTGTAAAAGTAGCACCGGCAACAAGAAAACTATCAACATATAATCCAGCAGTAGTTAATTTATAAAATTTATTTGCAGTGTATTTTGTAGTATACAAATAGGTACCGTCAGATTCAATGCCATAAGAGGCAGGACCCCAAACTAGTGAAGAAATACTGTTTGTAAACTGGTAAGTCCAGGCAGTATTTGTTTGTTTTAAACTAGGATTTGCAGCAGCGCTCACATAAGGAGCTACTTCCGCTGTTTGAGCAAATAAACCAGCAGCAAACAAAATTAATAATGCAAAAAATGTAATTTTTTTCATAGATTTAATGAATTTGATGAATAATTTTATTTTAAAAAATATTTTATGCAAATATAAAGTATATTTATGCATGCATAATCAATTAACTATTTTTTAACGCAGTTTATTTCTAAAAATCAGGGAAAACAAGCTGAAACATCATTCTAAAAAAAAAGAGCTGTTTCAATGAGAAACAACTCCTTTTTAGAATTTTTAAATAGTATTATTGAATTACAATTTTCTTTGAAATTGTGTTTTCGCCTGCTTTTAAATTCATATAGTAAATTCCTTTTGCTAAATCGCTTACACTAATTTCTAAAGTATGATTCCCTGAAATTAATTGACCTTCATTACTTGTGAATACGATAGCACCTAAATTGTTGTAAATTTTAATCTCTACTTTTTTGGTTTCGTTCAAGTTAAAATTTATTTGCATATTATCAGATGCAGGATTAGGATAAACATTAAAATCTACGCCATTATTAACTTCTTGAACTGAAGCAGGTAGCAAATATTCAGCTCCTGTAACAATTTCCTGATTACCTTCTGATATAAAAGCAACAACTTCGATGTTATAAATATCTAAATTAACACCATTGATAGTGGCTGGTAAAGTATAAGTATATGTTTTTACGCGGTTGGTTCCAGAAGTAGTAACAAGAATTGAATCTCCCCATTGTCCAGTTATTAAATGACGTAACATATGACCATGAATGTAAGTTACTCCATCAGGTAATACCTGAGTTGGATTCCAAGTAATTCCAGCTGTTTGAGGGCCTAAAACATTATTTTGAACCAATGCTACATTCATCATATTTAATGCAGGTCCATTGGCAAGATAATTACCTGTAGTATTCACAGTTAAAAGTCTTGTTGAAGCATTTACACTTGCCGTAATACCTAAAGTTACATATGTAGGCATCGTTAAAATGATATTACCATTAGCAGCCCATTCACCTCTATTTAATGCAGTAGTAGTATAGGGAGAAAAAACATGTCTGTTGATGGTTCCTGAAGGATAGCCAGCCAAAGCTGTTTGTTGAGAAAGGGCAGTACCAAATGCTGTTCTAAAATCAGGTTCCCCTGCAGCAGGAACAGCATAACTACCTTCGTGGATATTAATCAGAAACACGTCATTTGGGTGCATAGCTTTGTAATCGTTGGCTCTTTTATGACCATCTGGGCAATATTGGCAATGAATACCAGTGTACTCTTCCAATACAACTTTTCTATATACAAGCGTAGTTAAAGTATTTACAATTTTTGTTAATGTATCGCTTAACAAAGTAGCATTCCCATTAATACTTGAAGCCCATATTTTTACAGTATAAGCACCAGCTATTGAAGAAGGTGTCCAAATTGTGGAATGTGAAAAATTATAGTTTGTGAGACTTAAAATATTTAATCCAGTGAGGTTTTGTGTTACAGCTGCTCCTCCATTAATAGAATAATTTAAATTTAATGCAGTAATAGCTAAACCACCGGTATTAGTTAAAACACCTGCAACCGTAATAGGAGTACTTACCTGCACATATCCTGGTAATGTTGAACTAAGCATGGAAGCACCATTAGCTGGAAGTGATTTAACTACAACATCATCTATACCTAAAGTGAATTTATCATTAGAGTTGTTGCGCCATCCAATATATACAGTCTGACCAGCATAAGCTGAAAGGTTTATTGTTTTTATAGCTGCGGGATTGCTAGCTGCAGTGACTGTAGAAATAACGGTTGAATTCATTAAATTAGCTGCTGTAGGTGCAACTGTTGAAATTCGTAATTCATAACCATCAGGATAACTTGGATCCTGAGCAAGTTCAGTAAATTGCAATACAGGATAACTTGAAGGAACTAAAATAGCTGGAGTAAACATCCAGTCGTTTGCAGTACCTACCGGAGTGTAATAAGAAGTTGACCATGCAGCTTTTGTAGTAATTCCACCATATAGTTTACAAACCCATGCATCGGTTACCCAACTTAAAGAAGTATAAGGAGTTAAACCATCAACATTGAATCTTGTCCATGATGTAGGTAAAGCTCCGTCTGCTATAGCATCGAAATTTTCCTGGAAAACAATCTGAGCATTCGCACTCATTAAAAATGACATTAACATCGCAAAAAGTAAACTTGTTTTTTTCATACAATCAATAATTAAAATTTTTAAAACGATTTAGATTTCAATGCAAAAGTAGTAAATTTTAATGATTACAAGCAATATAATTTTATGAAAATAATTTATTTAAGAGCGATTCATCCATTAAATTAGGTAATGTAATTTTTAAATTTGGTTCAGCCTGCATTGCACGTTTTATAGCGAAAATAGCTTCAGGATTCCGTGCCC
>CAZCBG010000067.1:0-18463 GCA_964496885.1 uncultured Bacteroides sp.
TTTGTGTATGTTCATACAAGTGCAGGCTTCGTAATCTTCCATTGTGATTTTTATTCTTTTAAAAACAATTTTAAAACGTTATATATACTTGATTAGTATGCATTAATGAATTATAGCATTCAAATTCAATCACTCCAAGTACCATAGGTGTATTTTTACATTAAGTACTTTTACTCATCAAATGCCTGATCGCCAATATCGGATGCCTGAATATCATCCGGGGACCCGAAAAACGCATTACTTCTTTTATTTTATTTCTTTTTTCGGGGCTGTAACAATGTGTTTTACAGTCTTTGCAGGCTGGTTTTTTATCTTTATATTTGCATTTATCAGTTCGAAGCAAAGCGTATTCAATCAATTGACTACAGTCATCGCAAATACTTTTCCCTTTATGATTGGATGTACAATAAATCTCAATCATTGCTTTAACAGTGGCTTTCTCTATGGTAATTTTCTTGCTTTGCATTAAGCGCTTTTTTATACCCAGTCTTCAGATACAATTTCTCCTTGTAAACTTACAACAATAGATTTAATTGGAATTTTACGGGCTGATGCCTGAACCGCTGATTTCGCAATTTGCAATAATCCACCACAACAAGGAACTTCCATTATTACTACACTCAATGTATTAATTTTTGATTCATCTATCATAGCCGATAGTTTTTCAATATAGCTTTCTTTACCGTCATCTAATTTAGGACAAGCAATTGCCAGCGTTTTACCTTTTAAGAAATGACTGTGGAAATTTCCATATGAAAAAGCCACGCAATCAGCAGCTAAAACTACATCGGCATTTTTAAAATAGCCGGCCATTGGATTCAATAAATGGAGTTGGACAGGCCATTGACGCAATTCGGATGCGACGTTCCCAGTTTGATTTGTATTTTCAATTTCAGTTGTTCTGAAATCCTTTGCTTCAGATCCTGGGCATGCGCAGCCCTTGTGTTGATGTTCTGTATTCATTTGTTTTATATTTAAAGTTGTTAAATTAATATCTATATTGTTGTTTTTTAAATATTCTACGCCTTGATTAAAATAATCAGTTTCACCATGTTCTTTCAAGTGCTTTAAATGTGCCAGCACAGTAACGGCTCCTTTTGGAGAAATTCTTTCCATTACCGCAATTTCATCATAAGCCTCTGCTTCACGTTCTTCCAGATCTATAGCTCCTTCAGGACATTCACCTATACAAGCACCCAAACCGTCACAAAACAATTCACTGATCATACGGGCTTTCCCATCTATTAACTGCAATGCCCCTTCGTGACACCCTGTAATGCATTGTCCGCATCCATTACATAAATCTTCATCTATTTTAATAATTGTTCTTTTCATTATTATTTTATTTTTTGTTTGATATTTTAAAAACCATATAAGCTTAGCATATTTTTACTTTTTACTTGATAAACGCATTTTATATTAAATCCGATAAATAAGTAGATTTTAAATATGTCTTGAATTCTCTGGTTAATTTGCTGGTTAAACCACCGAAAATACAATCTTTGAAAGGACAGATGAGGCAATTACCAAAACAACTTAGATCCTCAATATCGCCTTCAACCAATTCAAAAATCTCAAGTAAAGTTATTTCGCTGGCTTTACGACCCAACACAAATCCACCTTTAGGTCCTCTGTCAGAAATCAAATAACCACATTTCGAAAGCTGATGCATTACTTTTGCTAAATGATTTCTCGAAAAATTTGAAGCCAATGCTAACTCTGTTGCATTGATTTTATCCTTTGATTTGGCAATAGCTACCATGCTATGAATGGCTATTGATGCGGCTTCAGATATATTTATAATTTTACTCAATTTCTTTATACGTATTTAAGTATTTGAATACGCAAATATACAATTAAAAATAAATACTATCCTAATTATTTTTAATCTATTTTGTTAAAATTATAAAAATAATAGTTAACACCTTCTATTTCTTAAACTTACGTTTACATTAAAAAAAGTTGAAAGTTTATAAGAAAATAAAAAAATTACTTTTTTTTAATTATTTTTGTATTGTATTTTAAAATCGTTTTTTTGTGTCGAATAATCATAATCGTCATAGTAAAAAGTAAGTTATGTATAAATATATTTTCATTCTTATAAGTCTTTCTTACAATCTGTTAGTTTTTTCGCAAAACATACCCCCATCCAGAATCACAAACTGGGAATCACCCGGGAGTAAACCCTCATTTAATATTCAACATAGCATTTGTCTGAACGATTACGGAGCTGATTCTACTGGAATGCTTCCCTCTGACACAGCAATTCAAAAAGCAATAACAGCATTAAACGGTGCTGGTGAGATTTATATAAGAAAAGGAAGTTATTTGTTTCTTCAAACCATCAATCTCCCTGATTCAACCGTTATAAGAGGAGAAGTGGATCTATTGGGAATAGGACCTCAAGTACTTTTTAAACTCTCACCTGGAGAAAACCATGGGATCAGTATAAAAGGAAGCGAAATTCCTAGTTCAGCTATCATCAATTATGCATTAAAGCAAGGAGATCAAAAGATTACTGTAAACCAGCCACTTTTGTTTAGTCCAGGCGATTTTATCAGACTCATCCCATTCGACGATAGTTTACTTGTATACAGTGATTGGGCGTATCATTCAACAGGTCAGCTATTTCAAATAAGCCAGATTATTGGTAATGATTTAATACTTAATAAACCACTCAGACGTTCATATTCTGTGACTCAACCACCAGCGATTTACAAAATGACTCCACGGAAACAAGTACATATTAAATGTATTAAAATAGAACGTTTAAATATTACAACTGCTCTGTCAGCTAATATTTACTTTAACCTGGCATCAGATTGCAGCATAAGTGGCATTGAAAGTAATTACTGCAATTATGCCCACTTACTTATTGAAAATTCATGCCGGATTACAGTTGAAAACAGCTTTTTCCAGAATGGACTTTCATACGGTGATGGAGGAAAAGCTTATGGGACTTTGCTTCAATACAGCAGTGGTGATTGTTATATTCATCAAAATATTTTCAAGCACCTGAGACATTCAATGGTTTTGCAGGCAGGTGCCAATGGGAATGTATTTGCTTACAATTATTCCAGTGAACCTTACTGGACAGAAACCCTTCTTCCTGCAAATTCAGCAGGGGATATCACTTTACATGGTAATTATGTGTATATGAATCTTTTCGAAGGTAATGTTATACAAAACATTGTGATTGACAACAGTCATGGTATCAACGGTCCTTTTAATACTTTTTACAGAAACAGGGCAGAATTATGGGGAATATTTATGAATTTATCTCCTGCTTCTAACCAGCAGAATTTCATAGGCAATCAGATTTGCAATACTTTTACTTATCCCTATGGATTTTATTTACTGGCTGGCAATGATCACTATGAATATGGCAACACTGTAAAAGGAACAATAAAACCTGATCATACTTACGAGCCCTATACAAGGACTATGTTTAATTATTCATTTGGTAGTTATTACAATTATGTTTCTAATATTCCTCCTATCAAAAGCAATAATTGGAGAAGTATGGATCCTTTGATAGAATCGCTTTACCGTTATAGAATTTCAGAAAAAAAGGCAATCTGTAGCGACATTGTCTACAATGCTTCCTTGATATTAGCGCCTGATGAAAAATATGAAATTTACCCCAATCCTTTTACAGATGAGTTTACATTTAAAAACAAATCTGACAGAGCATTGCTGTCAGTAAAAATCTATTCAATTTTAGGTAAATTATTGTATACTTATAATTTAAGAGATAAATACAATACCATTAATTTGAAAACAGAAAATGCAGGAATGTATTTCCTCGAAGTTGAAGGTTTTGAGAAATCTATTTTTAAAATATTAAAATATTAAAAAACTTCGATTTTGGCAGAAAGATTTAAAAATTTAATTTTCCTCTCTAAAATTAATGGAATAAAAGTTCTGACTGAAATACAACCGCATTGATTTCCTGAAATTTTATACTAAATTTGAATAATTTTATACCTCTATTTCATTGATTTAGCTTAAACTTGCAAAACAATTATTTATTTAATTAAAAATGGCTAAAATCAACTGGAAACCCGGCACTATGTTGTATCCTTTACCTGCAATCATGGTAAGCTGTGGCGCTAACGAAGAGGAGTTTAATATTATCACAATAGCCTGGACAGGAACGATTTGTTCTAATCCGCCAATGTGTTATATTTCAATTCAGCCAAAGCGGCATTCGTATGCAATCATTAAAAAAAACATGGAATTTGTTATTAATCTTACCAATAAAAAGCTTGCTTATGCTACTGATTGGTGTGGCGTTAAATCAGGTAAAGATGTCAACAAATTCAAAGAAATGAAACTAACGCCTGCCAAAGCTCAATTGCTTAAAGCCCCCTTAATTGACGAATCTCCTGTAAATATCGAATGTGTTGTTAAAGAAATTAAATCCCTGGGCTCACACGATATGTTTATTGCAGAAGTAGTTGCAGTAAATGTTGATCCAAAATACCTTCATCCCATCACTCATGCTTTTGATATGGAAAAAGCAGGTCTTATTTGTTATTCACATGGGAAATATTTTAATATAGGTGAACTTTTAGGTGGTTTTGGATTTTCTGTTATGAAAGAAAAAACCAAACAAAAGAGAGCAGAAAAAAATATCTAAATTAGAATTTGTTAAACATAGGTTAATAACAAATTATATCATTCAAATACAACTAAGAATCAGTATTTTTACAAAAAATAAACTTCGCTAAAATGAGAAAATTTTCTTACTTACTTATTATTTTAAACATCTTGTTATTCAATGGAATAACATCTGCTCAAACTATTTTACATGGTAATGAAGCAAAAAGCATTATTCCGGGAACCGAAATGCTATTGTTTACAAAAAGCAATGCCATTCCAACATATTTTAAATTTGCCAAAGGTTCTGAAGTCCCTTTTGAAAATCTAAATTTACTTTTACATTCTATTTTAAAAATAGATGAAAATTTTGATATTAAATTAATCAATAGCAATAAAGACCAATCTGGGAATATTCATTATCGTTATACACTTTGTTTTCAGAACATACCTATTCATGATGCAAATTTTATTGTACATGTAAATAATGAAAAAATATATGCCGTAAATGGTAACTTATACCGGGAGATAAATATTGCAAACAACATTTCATTGTCTGAGAGTGCTGCTTTACAGACTGTTTTAAGCAAAATCAATGCAAAAAGATACAAATGGCAAATGCCTGATGAAGAAAAACTCCTGCAAAGAGAAACCATGAATCCAAAAGCCAGCTATTTTCCAAAAGCTGAAATCGTTCTTTTAAAAGACGATGCAACACAAAAATATTTATATACATACAGCTTTGATATATATGCTGACAAACCTCTTAAAAGAGCTGTTTATTTTGTAAATGCTTCCAACGGATCTATTCTATTCGAAAACAATATCATACACGATGTTAATGTAATTGCTACTGCAGTTACAAAATTCAGTGGAACCCGACCAATAGTAACCGACAGTATTGCTCCCAATTCATACAGACTAAGAGAAACTACGAGAGGACAGGGCATTGAAACCTATAACATGTTAACAACTACTAATTATGGGACTGCCGTTGATTTTACCGATGCTGATAATTATTGGAACAATGTCAATGCTGCCAAAGATGAAGTTGCAACGGATGCACAATGGGGAGCCGGAAAAACATGGGATTATTATCATTTTAGATACGACAGAAACAGCATTGATGACCTGGGATTTAAAATTAAAAGTTATGTACATTATGATGTAAGCTATGCCAATGCATTTTGGGATGGACAACGCATGACTTACGGTGACGGAAATACGACTTGGCAGCCTTTGGTTGCACTGGATATTTGCGGACATGAAATTACACATGGACTTACTTCTTATACTGCAAATTTAGATTATCAAAACGAATCCGGTGCTATGAACGAAGCTTTCAGTGATATATTCGGAACAGCCATTGAATTTTATTCAAAACCAACGACAGCAAATTGGTTGTTAGGAGAAGACATTGGTACACCTATCCGTTCATTATCAAATCCCGGCACCTATAACCAGCCCGATACATACCTGGGCGCTTCTTGGTATTCAGGCACTGCTGACAACGGAGGTGTCCATACGAATTCAGGTGTTTTAAACTATTGGTTTTATTTACTTTCAGCAGGAGGCATAGGTACAAATGATAATCAGCAAACATTTAACGTAACCGGGATTGGCATTGATTCAGCAGGCGCGATTGCCTACCGACTTTTAACACACTATTTAATAAACACTTCACAATATGCAGATGCACGTTTTTACGCAATTATTGCTGCAGCAGATTTATACGGCCCTTGTAGTCAGGCGGTACAAAGTGTTACAAATGCCTTTCATGCTGTAGGAATCGGCAATGCATACATCCCCGGAATTCAAAGTAATTTTATTGCAGCCAATACTGCTTTTTGCCAAACACCTGCCAATGTAAGTTTTACTAATCAAAGCAATAATGGAGCAAATTATTTATGGAATTTTGGAGATGGATTTACAAGTACTGCCGTAAACCCGACTCATACTTACAACACGTTTGGGAACTTCACTGTAAAACTTGTTACAGATGGAGGAAGCTGCGGCATCGATAGCATTACAAAACTTCAATATATCAGTGTTTCACCATCCAACCCTTGTGTTATTACAATGCCGCTGACCGGAAGCTTAACAGCCACTGCCTGTACTGGAATTCTTTATGACAATGGCGGAACAAGTAATTATACTGATAACTCGAATGTAACCACTACCATTTCACCAAGCGGCGCCTCAGCAATAACCCTGACATTTAATACCTTTAATTATGAAGCAGGCTTTGATTACTTATTCATTTATGACGGAAACTCCACATCTTCTCCACTCATCGGACAATATTCAGGAACTAATTTGCCGAACGGAGGCAGCATTATCTCAACTACTGGAAGTATTACCCTAAAGCAAACCAGTGACGCAGCTGTAAATGCATTAGGTTTTTCAGCAAACTGGGTATGTTCTTACCCTACCGCTGCTCCAAATTGCAACTTTAAAGTTTCTGACACCAGCAGTTGTACTGGTTTAATTAATTTTACTGATATTTCCTCCAATGGGCCCAATACCTGGCTTTGGAATTTTGGCGATGCTACTTCTTCAAATATTCAGCATCCTACACATACTTATCAGAACAATGGTTCATATACTGTAAAACTTTATACATCGAATGCTTTTGGGGGCGATTCTCTTATCAAAACCAATATTATTACCATCAACAAACCGAGCAATCCCATTTTACCCAACGACACGTCCCATTGCGGTGCTACTTCATTCATATTTACTGCTTCAGCAAATGGAAGCATAAAATGGTACGACTCTCCTATCGCCAGTTTACCCATCGATACAGGTATTGTATTTACAACACCCATTTTAAATGCCTCAACTACCTATTATATTGAATCACAAACGAACGCACCGAGTATTTATGGTGGAAAACCCGATACAATCGGAGCTGGAAGTTATTTCACAGCGACAACCAAACATTACCTTGTTTTTGATTGTTTAGCTCCTTCAAAATTAAAAAGTGTAAAAGTATCTGCCGGTGTGATTGGAACACGTGTTTTCCAGTTACAAAACAGTACCGGAACTGTGTTGGCTACCAAAACAGTAAGTGTACCCAAAGGTTCAAGCAGAGTTATACTGGATTTTGACCTACCGGTTCAAAATGATTTACGTTTAGTTGGACCCGCTTCTCCCAACCTTTATAGAAACAGTGGAGGAACGGCTTACCCTTATTATGCAGGTCCGAATATTACTATTAAATACAGCAGCAATACCACAAATCCCACTGCCTCTTATTACTATTTCTATGATTGGGAAGTTTCAGGCGAAGCATGCCGTAGTAACCGCTTGCCTTTAAATGCAAATATTTTCACAACTTCACCAACACCATCATTTACTTATACTTCTAATGCATTGAACTCTAGCTTTACAAATACATCTGCACAAGGAAATACTTATTTGTGGAATTTCGGAGATGGCACCACTTCTACACTCCTCAATCCTACACACACCTACAGCGCTTTTGGTAGTTTTAATGTTAAACTGATTGTGAGCAACGCTTGTGGAATGGATTCTGTTACAAATACAGTTAATATTATAGCATCCGTAAACGAAAATAATTCGTTGAGTAATTTGAATATTTATCCTAATCCTACAAATTCATTGCTTTATGTTCAACTACCAACGCTTACTTCCGGAAAAATACAAATGCAATTGCTTAATTTGACCGGACAATGCATCTGGAGTATGGATATTGAATCTTCTTCAGCTGTATTGAATAAAGTAATTGATATGAGCAAGTTCGCAAAAGGTATTTATTACCTTCGTGTTCAACAACAAATGCAACTTTTAGTAAAAAAGGTGATAAAACTTTAAAAACAAACCAAATATTCTATCCTTTATATAAACTTTACCATAAATTCATAAAAAATTACAAAAATGAAAACAATCAAAATTATACGCTTCAGTTTAATCCTTTTCACACTTTGTTTCTCAACTTCAGCCGTTTTAGCTCAGCAATATAAAAAGCCAGCTATTGTTGAATTCAATATAAAAGTAAATTTTGACAATGCAAAAAGCAAAGCACTGATTGAAAAAGAATTAAAAAAAGAGGCTGGCATTTCAACAGTGTCTGCCAATTTAGAGACTAAAGTTGTAACTATCAATTTTGATGGTAAAAAAACCAATCGGATTAATATTAATTCAGCAATTGAAAAAATCGGTTTTACAACAGAACTCTCATCCGGTGACAAAAAAGCAGTTAAATCCTGTTCTCCTGGTGTAGAGAAAAATAAAGAAGAACCTAAAAAATAGCTGATACAGCAGAAAACGAATATTCAAAAGATATTCGTTTTTTTTATACTTTTCTCTTCTTTATCTGAGCATAAATGAATACTTTTGAAAAAAACTTTTTTAACCCTCTTACAATCTCAACTTAATGAAAATCTTAGTTTTAAATTGCGGTAGTTCTTCAATTAAATACCAATTGATAGATATGGTAAAGCAAGCCGATGTGCTTGCAAAAGGTTTATTGGAAAGAATCGGCATGGAAAATGCCGAATTAAGTCATCAGGCAAAAAATAAAGATAAATTTACACTTACTCAAAATGTACCCAATCATCAAGTTGGTATCAATCTTATCTTAAGCACCCTTAAAAATCCTTTTCACGGAGTAATAAAAGACGAAAACGAAATATCAGCAGTTGGTCACAGAGTGGCTCATGGTGGTGAAAATTTCAAATTTAGTGTTCGTGTGAACGATGATGTTAAAGCAAATATCGAAAGATGTATTGAATTAGCTCCACTTCACAATCCGGCCAATTTAAAAGGGATTACATCCATAGAAGCGATACTGCCCGATGTACCTCAGGTTGCAGTTTTTGATACTTCATTTCACCAATCGATGGAACCACATACTTACCTTTATGGAATTCCTTATAAATATTATGAAAAATACCGTATCCGCAGGTATGGATTCCATGGAACCAGTCATAAATTTGTTGCTCAAAAAGCCTGTGATATACTTGGTTTAAACTTTGAAAAAATCAACATTATTACCTGCCATCTTGGCAACGGTGCTTCTGTTGCTGCAATCAAAAAAGGAAAATCTGTTGATACTTCCATGGGTTTTACGCCTATAGAAGGTTTGATGATGGGAACACGTTGCGGTGATATTGATTTGGGTATAACGCTTTTCTTAGCAGAAAAAGAAGACTTAAGCATGAAAGAAACCAACGACCTTTTCAACAAAAAAAGCGGCATGATTGGTGTTTCAGGTGTTTCGTCCGATATGAGAGATATTGAAACGGCTGCCAACAATGGCAACGAAAGAGCCAAAATCGCCCTTCACATGTACGACTACAGGGTTAAAAAATACATTGGTGCTTATGCTGCAGCTATGGGGGGTGTTGACCTTGTGATTTTTACAGGTGGTATTGGCGAAAATGCCTGTGCTACCCGCGAAGGTGTATGCAAAGACATGGAATTCTTAGGGATAGATTTTGACTTTGAAAAAAACAAAAACTTAAGAGGTGTGGATGCTTTGCTTACCAAAGAAAACTCTAAAGTAAAGGTAATGGTGATTACGACCAACGAAGAATTGGTAATTGCTACTGACACTTACAACATCGTATGTTGTGTATAGATTAATAGACTATAGGTATTTTGGCTGTAGGTAATTAGCTTATTGATTTAGCTTAAAAACAGCAATAGATTAATAACTTTAAATGTATTTTAAACTGAGTGAAATATTTCTTTCGAAAGGAATATTTCACTTTTTTTTTATTTTTAAAGCATTTCTCCAAAACTTTTTCATGCTGAAGAAGGAAGTATCTTATACTATTTTTTTCTCATATTGACGAAGGAAGCATCTCATACTATTTTGTCATGCTGACGAAGGAAGCATCTCATTAAAACTTCATTTATTTTATGAGATTCCTCACTATCGTTCGGAATGACAAAATAATCATTTTTCATTAACTTTCCAGATGATACGTAGCCACCACTTTTTTATAAATCAAGAGTTGAAAAATGTCAGACTATGGCTATGAAAATTTATAAAAAAATCAATGAATAACAACTTCTTCCTCTCAATTTTTGTATCTTAGTTGTCTTAATTTTTTCACACGATGAACTGGAAACAATATCCATTTATCAGACTCTTCCTCCCATTTAGTCTTGGAATTGTTAGCGCATTGAATGTAGCAGTTTCATTTGCTATCTCTTTCTATTGGATTGTTTTTCTTTTTTTGATTTGCAGCTTGAGTATCCTCCTGGCCAATCATTTGATCAGTTATAGATACAGATGGTTGCCGGGTAGCTTGATTACTGCTTTTTTGTTTATTTCTGGCTTTGCATTGTGTTGCCTTCAAAACGAAAGCACACAACCTACACATTTTAGCAAAATTATTTCCGACAAAAATTTATACATTGTCAACATTACTGAACCTACCGAAGAAAAAGAAAACTCCATCAAAGTAGTCGTAAAAGTTGTTAAAAGCATTCATGAATCTCAATGGGTCAACTGTAGCGGAAGTATGGTGATATATATCCAGAAAGACAGCGCTGCCGGGATGTTGCAGTACGGAGATGTAATGATAATTCACACTGTACCGAATAACATAAAACCACCTCAAAATCCTTCGGAATTCAACTATCAACGCTATCTTGCCAACAAAAATATATTTCAGCAATCCTACTTAAAACAAGGTAATTGGAAACGCTTAGCTTCGGACAAAGGTGAAGCATTGAAAGCTTTTGCTACATCGCTTCGCCAAAAATTGCTGAAGATATTCGAAGCAAACCATGTGAACGGAAAAGAATATGCTGTTATATCGGCCATCTTACTCGGACAAACCGATAAGATAGATCCTGAACTCATCAAGGAATATTCTGGCAGCGGAGCCATCCATGTTTTATCGGTTTCGGGTATGCATGTTGGTTTGATTTTTATATCGCTTTCCGTTTTACTGGGCTTTCTTGATAAGATTAAACATGGCAAAGTATTCAAAGCCCTTCTCATGATTGTTGTCATTTGGTTTTATGCATTGCTCACCGGTATGTCGCCTTCGGTGATCCGTTCAGCTGCCATGCTTTCTTTTATTATAATAGGCAAAAGCCTGCGCAGGGATGCGGATACCCTCAACATCTTGTTCGCTTCTGCTTTTTTCATCCTGATGTTTAACCCTTTCCTGATTGCAGATGTTGGCTTTCAGCTTTCATACCTTGCAGTGGCAGGCATCGTTTTAATCAACGAGCCTATCTCAAAGTGGTTTATACCCGGAAATTTTTTAATTAAAAATCTTTGGCAAACCACCGCAGTTTCACTATCCGCTCAATTGATTACGACTCCCCTCTCTATGCTATGTTTTCATCAGTTTCCCAATTACTTCCTGCTGACCAATGTAGTGGTTTTTGTATTTGCAGCCGTAGTGATGTATGCAGGCATTTTTGTAATTCTGGTTTCTTTTATTCCTTTTATCTCAGCAGTCTCGGCAAAGATTCTTGTCTATTTGGTGTATGGTATGAACAAAAGCATCGCCATCATCGAAGACCTCCCCTATTCAGTCAGCAGAGGCATCAACCTCAATCTTATAGAATGTATTCTGCTTTACATCCTCATCTTTGCAGTTATTCTTTTGTTTTTCGACAAAGTAAAACGCTATGCATTAATAGCCCTTTCGATGGTATTCCTCCTCTTTACTTCTTTTACCCTCAAATCATACCATGAGTTGCAGCAACAGAAATTCATCGTTTATGCCATTCCCAAAACCTCAGCCTTTGAGTTTATCAAAGGCAAACAACAACTCATACTGGCCGACAGTTCTTTGATAAAAGACGATACTAAATTTGGCTTTCACATTCAGAACAACCATACATTATGTGGCATTCATACAAAAAATATTGCTCCCCTGAATGAGAATACCAGCAATGCATCCCTGATGCTGTTGAAACGCCGGCAGTTTATCCAATTCTTCAAGCAGCGCATTGCCAACGTATCGGAATGGAAAAAGATGCAAGACATGGCTGTAAAGATAAAACTCGATTACCTCATCCTTTCTAAAAATGCAAAAGCCAGTATCAAAGATGTAGTTAAGGTATTTGATGCCCGCATGATCATCTTTGATGCTTCCAATACGCTATGGAAAACTGAGAAATGGAAAAAAGAATGTATTGCTTTGCATCAGGCTTATTACAATGTATTGGAGAGTGGAGCGTTCGTTGGTGAATTAAAAAATAGGAATGAGGAATGAGACGGAGCGAACAAAGCCTTCTTTTGTCATTCCGAGTAAGCGAGGAATCTCATTTAAATAATTAGGAATGAGGGATTTTAATTGTGCAACCAAGAATTATACGAATAACAATCAGTATTCTCGCTTCAAGAGGCATCTGAGTTAAAAAGCGTTCTGTATTTATTAAAAACGGCACACAGATGACGCAGATTAAACAGATGAACACAGATTTATTTTTGTATTATTTTGACATTGGTTGATAAAAAAATCCTTTGCAGTTCATAACAAAAAGTTGTGTAGAACGCATCAAACTACATCAGTTTTCTCAACTGTTTATGTTGCATTAATGAGGTCATTTGAATAATGGCAATTTTATTTAACTGTATAAGACGTTCAGATTGAGATAAGCCTTGCCTTATCAACACAGCATTTATACTTTCCAGATTAGAAAGCACAACCAATTGTTCAATACAGGCAGTATCCCTGATATTCCCTTCTTTTTCAGGGTTCGCCATTCGCCATTCAGCAGCTGTAATTCCAAACAAGGCAGTATTGAGTAAGTCGGCTTCGTAAGCATATATAAAAGAAATCTGTGTTTTGCTTAATGCTGGTGGAATCAAATTTTCTTTAATGGCATCGGTATGTATATGGTAATTAACTTTGGCTAGGGTCCTCTGAAGATTCCAATCAAGTTTGAGACGATCGTTTTCTTCTGATTTTAGTCGCTGAAACTCAATAATAAGATAAAGCTTAAACTCAGATGATATCCAGGTGGCAAATTCAAATGCAATATCTTTTTGAGCAAAAGTACCGCCATACCTCCCTGACCTGGAAATAATACCTTTTGCATTGGTTGCTTCAATCCATCTTTGAGGTGAAAGAACAAAGTAATTACTTCCTGCTTCATTTTTAAACCTCTCGAATTCGAGAGGTTTAAAATCAGGATTACAAAGTTTCTCCCATCAACCAATAAACTCAATAGTACTTCTGTTTCGCATCCAATTGTTGATAATTGCAAAAGGTTCAGATTTATTCCTTGATTTTGCAATATCTGTAAGTGAAATAAAGTCTTCACTTCCTTTAGTAAAAAATATTACTTCCCTTCCTTTTACATTTATTGATTTGGTCTTATTCATTGTAATAAATTATAAATATTGAGAATTTATAAGGTTTACTTCATTTGTAATTTCAAAAGTATGCAGGAAATGGGGAAAAAACAATTCGCAGTTCGTTATTTGATAGTTGCAGTTGACAACAAACAAATTGCAATTGTGAAAAAACTAAAAGCAGTGAGCAAAAACTAAATTGCAGTTAACAAAAAACAAATTACAGTTGAGATAAAATAAACTGCAGTTCAGTTATTTATAAACTAGCTAGGTTTTGACCGGATTGTAGTAGATATAATGTATTTATAATTTGACAGCTTTGAATGTAAGCTTTGAGATTTGTTTGTATTGGGGAGCGGATGCCCCAAAGACCGACTTTATATAAGCTTTGATATCCTGAGCTATATCTACCAGACCTGTATTGTCGTTATACAAAACATTGTTACGGCTAAGGCGGGCATTGCTCAGGGGGATGGCAGCACTGATTACGGCTGCATTTTTGATTTTCAGTATAGCAAAGTGGGCCGACAAAGCATCCGCTTTTAAATCGGCTTCGTTGGGAGTATATTGGGCAATTCCTTTGAGTAAACTGATGAGTTTGTCGAAATTTTCCAATCGGCTGTCGTAACTCATCTGAGACGTTGAAATTTCCTTTACCGTCTTTCCTTCGGCCAGCATTGCCTGTTTTTCTGCTTCCGTTTTTTTGGGAGTGGCTCTTTGACCCTGTAATTTACGCAACAATGTTTTGGCATCATCTTGCAATTGTGTGGAGGCATCGGAAGCTTTGAGGGCATTGATGATACGGGTGCAAAGTTTGCTCAGGGGCATAAAAGCCTTTTCGCGTTCTGCCACAGCAATACTATAAGCTGGCATCGCTGTGTTGACTGCCTTGAGGGCATTTTGGCTTGCTGCAGTTAGGGCCTGCAGAGCTGTTAATTGGATGGAGGCTTTGCTTGGATTATAAGCTGCTCCAAAAGCGGATACGAATGAAACTAATTCGCTGAAATTGGCCACATTTTTAGCATGACCTGTTTCTGATACTGCTGTCATAATGGTGGTTTTAAGGTAAATAGATCATTTATTTTTTCAAAACAAAAATACAATGATAAAAATCAATGTGTATGTTTTTTTTAAAAATATTTTTATTTTTTTAATTAAGTTGTCTTTAGATAATTATTATTGACTTTTCTGTGTTTAAAAATAAAAATTATTTCCTTTGTTTAATAATAATATTTGATGTAAATTTGTAACCATTGTATAAGGTTATATAATATGGTTATGGAAAAGTACTTAACATTATCAGAAGCCTCTGAATTACTAGGCAAAAGTAAAGAAACATTGAGACGTTGGGACAGAGAAGGCAAATTGACTGCAGTTCGGGAACCAATGAGCAATTATCGAGTATATAAAAAAGAACAAGTGGAATTGTTATTTCCGGATTTTTTAGTTCAAAATAATATTGAACCTGCTTCAAATTATGTTGAAGCAGAAAATAAATATTCAGTTTTAGAATTATTTGCAGGAGCCGGAGGTTTAGCTGTTGGCATGGAAAAAGCAGGTATCAATTGTATTGCATTGAACGAAATTGACAAATGGGCTTGTCAAACTTTGCGCAAGAACCGACCAAAATGGAATGTATTAGAAGGTAATATCAGATCCTTTGATTTTACAGAATATAATAATAAAGTGGATGTGGTAACCGGAGGCTTTCCTTGTCAGGCTTTTAGTTATGCAGGGAAAAAATTAGGACTTGCTGATGCCAGAGGAACTCTTTTTTATGAGTTTGCCAGGGTAGTGAAAGAAGTAAATCCACCAATTTGTATTGGTGAAAATGTACGTGGACTTTTAAGCCATGAGAATGGAAAAACATTGGAAGGAATGATCTCAATTTTAGATGAAATAGGATACAATGTAGTTCCTTTTCAAGTTCTTAAAGCAATTAATTATAAGGTACCGCAGAAAAGAGAAAGATTAATTTTAGTAGGTATTCGAAAAGATATTTCAATAAAATATGAATACCCTAAACCTTTCAATAAAATTTACAACTTAAAGGATGCTTTAAAAAAGGGTGAATTGTTTGATTGTGATGTACCAGAATCAATTGGCGCTAAATATCCAAAGAGCAAAAAAGACGTCCTGGATTTAGTGCCGCAAAAAGGTTATTGGCGTGATTTACCACTAGATATTCAAAAAATATTTATGGGAGGCAGTTTTCATTTGGGAGGTGGGAAAACAGGTATCGCTAGACGGATTGGATGGGATGAACCTTGCCTAACACTAACATGCAGTCCTGCACAAAAACAAACCGAAAGATGTCACCCTATTGAAACACGACCTTTTACAGTAAGGGAATATGCCAGAATACAAACATTCCCTGATGATTGGACATTTGAAGGTTCTCTTGCTCAACAATACAAACAGATTGGGAATGCTGTTCCTGTTAATTTAGGAAGAGAAGTTGGTTATTCTATTGTAAAATTCTTAAATCAATATTATAACTTATCAAAACCTAAATAATAACAATAATTATCAAATGTAATCTGATCTAAAATACTTCTTTCAGATTCATTTCTTTCAGCATTTATTTCTTCTAATGCAGAATTTGATGACATTTCAACTTTTTGATCAATCGTTTTTAAATAATCATCGATGGCATTTGGTAATACTTTGTATAATTGAAAAAGTGCATCCTCATGCCCTGAAAGCAAAGCATAAAACTGATCACCTGAAATTTTATAAACACGACTGTGGCTGTATTCTTTTCCATTAATTACTGCAACCCATTTCTCATTAAAACTTCCATTGGCTAATATCTGAACCCAATAGCATTTTGCCTTTTTATAAGTATCTGCATACCTTGCTAATTTTTGAAACAAACTCTCAGCCGAGCTACTGTTCATGGTGTTGTGTTTGATTTTAATATCAGCAAACAAAGTATCATCTTCTGCTTTGATATCAAATCCGCTCAAATTACCCATTTCATAGCCTTTAATCCCTCCTAAAATTTGTTCATGGAAACTACCTATGGAATTATTAATTGATTTATCAATTTGTCGTAATATTTCGGATTCAATCAAATCCTCTTGATCGATACCATTAAACTTAGCATCAAATGTAAGTTTTATTGTATCAACTTTATTACTATAGAAATTGTTTTTGGAGAGATTTTTTTTTGCTTTTAAATATGCATAGTGAAGATTAGCAATACAGTGAAACAAATGTTCATCTGTAATAAAATTTACGTAGGATTTTTTCATAATTTATTTTTTTACAAAATCTATGCCTACTCTTATTGGATGTGAAAATGCATGATTTGCTATTCTTTGAGCATAATTCTGTTTTATGGTTGTTTTGTATTCAGCATCAATTGATTCGACATCACCTATTTTATTTAATTGAAGAAATCTAATTTTATTTGCATTTAACTTATAATTTGGCACTGTAAAGGAAATAGGTTTAATATAAATGGGTTTATATAAATCTTTAGTTTTATCAGACCAAACAACTATTTCATCTTTAGAAATATAGCTTATGAAAGCAGTATCACCCATTTTTAAAGCGTCTTCCTTCGCAATAGCATCGCCTTCTGCAAAAAAGAATTTATTATTTTTGGGGTGTATGCAATCACATAATGCTGTAATACAAATATAATATTTTTCTCTAGCTTTAAATACATCTCCAAAACTTAACGTTTTATTTGCGTCTAGTTTTGAAGAATTATAAAAAACATTCATTAATAAGATTTCATCGTCATTATTGTAATCATCAACATTACCTAATGAATTTAATAATTCATTATTTAAAAGACTAAGCTTTTCATCTTTAATATTTAACTTTACTTGTCCAAATAAAATCTCTTTAACAAAAGCATCAAAATCGTCATCGCCTTTTTGTTTTCTATGAAAAAGAAAAGCTTCTTTAGAAATTTGCAATAAATTTGAATCAATAAATGCTCCCTTTCTTGCAAAAATATTTTGCATTTCTAAACCAAGCAACTTCGTAAAACTATATTCCGAATCAATGATTTGAGATGAAAACGTTTTGATTAAGTTTTCTGGGTTTATATCATTCTTATTTATTATAGAAAGAATTGTATTATTTATTACCAAAAGTGAATCTTTTTGTGAACATAATGAAACTTCTGAATTTACGGACTCAGATTTAATGGAATTTGTAAATGCGATTCCAGCCTCAATAATTGAAGTTTTTTTATCTTTATCTCCTGCTAATGAGTCAATTAAACTTATATTCTCATTAATATACAAGTCATCAAATAATTTATCTGAAGTAGAATTGTATTGATTAATAATTAATGGAACTATACGATCTAATAATTTAAGTATTATAACTTCAAATTCAGCCAATTCAAATTTCAAATTATCATAATATTCTTTTGTTTTTCCAGAAAAATAAGACAATAGATTTTCAATAATTTGATTCTTGTTAGGTTCAGAAGTATAAATTACACAAAAATGTATATGAGGCTTTTTTACCAATTCAGAAATTAATTTAAGGGGTCTTCTATAATTTAATTCTTTGTTATTCAATTAAATAAGTGTATAT
>CAZCBG010000068.1:0-18373 GCA_964496885.1 uncultured Bacteroides sp.
TATGTTTGTCAAATTTAATAATTTAATTTGACACAGTTTAATGAACAGTCTCTAATTTCAAAAAAAGTTGACTTTGTTTATAAAAATGACACAACTAAAATTGAACTATACCTTCAACTAAATGAAAAAGAAGTAATAAAGAGAGTACCTAATTACAATGATACTCAGGAATCTTATTTCGCTTCATTTAATATTATTAGAGACAAATCAGGTCAAATAATTTACATTGCAGAATATCCTGCAAGCGAGTCAGGGGACTGGAATTTGATATATGAAAGCTATTTTGATGAAAAAGGGAATTTAATTGTATTTGTAAGAAAATGCAGTTTTTTTAATGGAGAGTGCGCTGAAATAGTGCATGAAAAGTCAGAATACTTCTATAGCGTAAATCACGATTTAGTTAAAAAGACTTATGAGATAACAGATGGAGATAAAAAACCTTTAAACTTTAAAAAATGTGTTTTTAATTATCGGTTTGATTATAAAAGATATACAACATTATCAGAATATTTGAAAAACTATAAATTTGAAAAATAATACATATTATTACAAACTAATAACTGTATATCGGTGCATAACAGCACCTTGCTTCAAACGGGGTTTAGCAACAAAGTGAAATAAACAACAAGTAATAGACAAAGCAACGGGCTGAAAGGAAAGGAACTACCCACTCCCCGCCTGAACGCAAGCTGCGGAAAGTTCAAACTCCTCCGCCCCGCCGGAACAATCCTAATTCACATTAAAAAATCTTTTGATCTTTCTTTTAGGTCCTTTTATAATTTGCTTTTTAGCCTTATTGTTTTATTTTTACAATAAATCAAAAATTTTATAATTTTTTGGTTTAAATATATTATCTTTGTTCAATCAGTTAATTATTCTTTGACAAATTGGTGCTTTTTCGTTGTTAACTTTGTTCTTTATAAATGTTCCCTCTTTTGTTCCCTTATTTTTATAATTAATTGATGTATTACTAGCGGTAGTAGCTCAGTTGGTAGAGCATCAGCTTCCCAAGCTGAGGGTCGTGGGTTCGAATCCCCTTTACCGCTCACGAAAAAAGCTTGTTCTACTTAGTAAAACAAGCTTTTTCTTTGTAATTAATAGGTCTTCAATCTTCCGACAATCTAATGTTTCATTTTATTACCTATGGCGTTATCGTAAACTGATTTAAATTCATCTATCATGCCAAAATGCTGATCATCAATTACAATTTTCCCTTTTGTTATATGCCCAATTACGGAAAAAGGGAATTTTATTTTTACCATAAAATCTAAGAATTTTTCTTCATTGTCGCGGTCAACGCTTACAATTACCCTGCTTTGAGCCTCACCAAACAGGAATGCATCTTCTCGAATATCGCTTTCCGTTAAAACATCAAATCCTAAATTATTTGGCATTGCGGACTCAAGAAGAGTAATAAACAAACCTCCATCTGAAATGTCATGGGCGGATTCAAGCATTTTTAAACGGATTAATTTTTGAACAATGGCTTGTAAAACATATTCTTCGCTTAGATTAAATACGGGTGGGGGCGAAAGTTTTATATTGTGATAAGAATATAAATATTCAGAGGAATTGATATCGTTTTTTGAACTACCGATTAAATAAATGATATCTCCTTTTTTCTTGAAATCCAGCGTCATTTGGTGTTCTTTTTCCAATAATCCAATCATACCGATTGTTGGTGTTGGATGAACTGGTTCAACCTTTCCGTCAATTGAAGACTGGTTATAAAAACTCACATTTCCTCCAGTTACAGGAGTGTCAAATTTCAAACAGGCATTGCTCATACCCTTAATTGCTCCAACAAACTGCCAGAAAACTTCAGGATTATAAGGATTGCCAAAATTGAGGCAGTTGGTGATAGCTAAAGGTTTGCCACCGGAACAACTAATATTACGTGCAGCTTCGGCTACAGCAATTTCGGTTCCTATTTCCGGATCGGAATATACATAACGAGAATTGCAGTCGGTAGTCATAGCCAAAGCTCTATGAGTCCCTTTGATATTAACTATAGCAGCATCAGAAGGAGCATTGGTGCTCATATTTTTAGTGCCTACCATACTATCGTATTGCTCGTATACCCATTGCTTAGAAGCAATATTAGGATGTCCGGCTAAGTGGATAGCAATGGCTTTCAAATCTTGAGTTTCTGGAATGTTTTCTATTTTAAATTCTTTAGTTTTTTGATAATAAGCTGGTTCTGTGTATGCTCTATCATAAACTGGAGCACCTCCACCTAATACAAGGAAAGGAGCAGGCACATCAGCTACAAGTTCTCCATGCATGTAAAAATGCAATCGATCGCCTTCGGTTACTTCACCAATGATTGCACAATTCAAATCCCATTTGTCAAAAATAGCTTCAACAATCGCTTCTTTACCTTTTTCAACAACAATCAACATTCGCTCTTGAGATTCAGAAAGGAGTATTTCAAAAGCTTCCATGTTTTTCTGACGTAATGGTACTTTATCAAGATCTATTTTCATACCACAACCACCTTTTTCTGACATTTCGGAAGTTGAACAAATAATTCCTGCAGCACCCATATCTTGCATTCCAACAACAGTTTTTGATTTAATTACCTCTAATGTGGCTTCCAATAATAATTTTTCCTGAAATGGATCACCCACTTGAATAGATGGGATGTCATCAGCTGAATCAGCAGTTATATCCGCTGAAGCAAAAGTAGCTCCGTGAATTCCATCTTTTCCGGTTGCTGAACCAACAATGTATACAGGGTTACCAATACCTTTAGATACTGCAGAAACCAAGTTTTCGGTTTTCATTAAACCCACAGACATTGCATTTACCAATGGGTTTTGATAATAACAATCATCAAAAAATACCTCCCCACCCACTACCGGAACTCCAAAAGCGTTTCCGTAATTTGCAATACCCTTCACTACTCCGTTTACCAACCATTTGGTTCTATCCTTATCAATATTTCCAAATCTAAGTGAATTCAACTGGGCAACAGGACGAGCACCCATTGTGAAAATATCACGATTGATACCGCCAACACCAGTAGCTGCACCCTGGTAAGGTTCCACTGCACAGGGATGATTATGGGATTCTATTTTAAATACACAGGCAATTCCATCACCAACATCAACCATGCCTGCATTTTCCTGGCCAGCTTCAACAACTAACTGTTTGCCGGTTCGTGGCAATGTTTTCAACCATTTGATAGAGTTTTTGTACGAGGCATGTTCTGACCACATTACTGAAAATATGCTAAGTTCTGTATAATTAGGTGTTCTGCCTAAAATTTCTTTAATCTTTTCAAATTCTTCAGGAAGTAAACCTATTTCTTTCGCAGTATCTGCTGTAATTGTGTGTATTGTGTTCATTTTTAGGATGTAAAATTAAATTTTAAATTTCCTACAAAACTACAATATTTTTTTGAAATCATTTTATAGAAAATGATTTATGTTGAATTTATTGGATTTAAAGTTAGAAGTTAAAGATGTAAGTATATTTAATTTTGAGAGCGATGTTAAATTTCAATTAAATTATTTTTGATGGCATACAAAACGAGATTAATAGTGTTTTTTGAATGGGTCTTTTCCAGAAGTCTTGAGCGATGTGACTCAATTGTTTTTATGCTTCTGTATAATTTTTCGGCAATTTCACTGGCAGTATATCCTTCGCAAAAGTATTGAAGTATTTCAAGTTCTCTTTCAGTAAATTTTATGTCAATACCAAATGAATTGATTGAAATGGATTGCTTTTTACCCATGTTTAAAATAATTTCTCGTAATAATTGATTCGAGAAGTAGCTTTCTCCGCCAATGACTGTTTTTATAGCTTTTTCAAGTTCTTGCTTTCCTGAAGTCTTTAAAATAAACCCCATGGCTCCTGCGTTCACCATTTCTGTGTAATTTTCTTTTTCGCTAAGCATGGTAAGTACTAATACTTTTAAATCAGGTATTTTTGCTTTAGCTTTTAAGCAAGCCTCTAATCCACCCATAACCGGCATATCAATATCCATTAGTACTAAATCGGGTGTTAGATTCTCCAATAAATCAAGAAATATTTGACCGTCTTCAGCTTCTGCAATAACTTGCCCCATACCTTCTTTCTCAATAAGAAGTTTCATCCCTTCGCGGAACAATAAATGGTCGTCTACAATGATTATTTTAGTATCAGAAATCATAATTATTTTATGTTTGGTTGTTTTTCTCAAATTTTTGAAAGGTTTCGTCGGTGGGTAATTTAATTATAACTTTTAATCCTTTCCCTATTCCGGTCTCAATTTTTACACTACCTCTTATAATCTTAACTCTTTGTTGTATATTCATTAATCCTAATCCTTTACCAGTTTTTTTTATGTTAGATAAATCAAAACCGATTCCATTATCTGTATAAATAAAATTAATATTATTTTTTTCTTTATTGTAGTTAAAAATTATTTCAACTTTTGTTGCTTTTGCGTATGACATTGTATTTTTAATAAGCTCTGTTGTAATTCTATAGAGCGTTATTTCCAAAAATTCACTAAATCTCTCTTTTGAATTGGATGTAAAATTAATAGAGATTGCTTGTAAATCGTTTATATTTTGAGTGAAGTTATGAATAGCCTCAACATATCCGGATTTTTTAAGAAAAAGTGTGCTCAATCCTTGAGACATCTCACGAATAGTTTGTATTGCACTTTCTATATTATGGTTCCCTTTTTCGGTAATAATTTTTATTTTCTCAACATCATCAGTTTCTGATAACCATTGAAAGTAGAGTTTAATTGTTGAAAGAAGCGGACCCATTCCATCATGTAATTCTCTTGAAAACTGGTTTCGTTCACGTTCTTCAACTTCAACCGTAACTCTTAATAATTCATTTTCTACTTTGATTTTTTCGGTAATATCACGGTTAGAAGCTCTTATTCCCAGGTATTTACCGTGACTGTAAATACTTCTGCAAATATGATCAATCCAACGTATTTTGCCGTTTTTTGTTACTATTCTGAAGTTTAACTCAGGATTTATTTCATTTGGTAAAAGTAGATGTTCTTCTTTAGTATGTTTTTTCCAAAGTTCTAAATCGGATTTGTAAATTATTTTATCAATCAAATTTGGATCATTGATGAATTCTTCTTTTGAATAACCACTCACTCTTTCGCAGGAGGGAGAGATATAATTGTAGTTATCTTCAGGGTTTTTCCAGTATTCCCAATCGTATGTATAATCGGCAACTGTACGAAATTTCTCTTCAGTGATTCTTAAAACTTCCTCGGCTTGTTTGCGTTTAGTAATGTCATTTACAACAGTAAAACGGTATTTTTTGTTTTGTAGATTGATATTTTCTGCTGATAGTATCACATGTCTGATTTCCCCATTTTTTGTTTTTAAATCAGTTTCAGCATTATAAATGTTCCCTTTGCTATCAGCTTTCTGTAAAATTGAAATGGCTATTTCTTTAGTTAGAATACCTAAATCCTGAGCAGTCTTTCCAATTACTTCATCTTTTCCAAATCCAAACAGATTGTAAAATGCTTCATTTACCTCAACATATTTTCCTGTAACTAAATCGTTGATACCACATGCTGAAGGATTAATGTAAAAGACCTTAGAAAATTTTTCTTCAGACAAAATAATTTGCGAAATATCCTTTGAAACAACAAAAATAACAGGATTCCCATCCCAATATCCGTGTGAAACTCTTGTTTCAACAGAAATTTCAAGTCCTGATGATGAAACAATAGGGACGGGGCAATATACTCCTATTCCCTTTAACATTTCTTTAATTGTGTTTTTAGCTTCATCTTGACGTTCAGGTGGGTGAAGCATGATAATTGATTTTCCGAAAAGTTTATCTTTAGAGAAGCCGAGGCGATTAATGGCAGTTGAATTGGTATGAATAATATTCCAATGCTCATCCAACACAAAAAGGAATTCATCAATTGTATTAAAAAATGCTTCGTAATTATAACGGGTTTGAAGAATAGTAGCATTTGATTTCAATAATTCAGAAGTACGTTCTGTAACACGTTCTTCTAGTGCTTCATTGAGTTGTTTTAGTTCTTCTTCTGCTTGCTTTCGTTCAGAAATATCAGTATAGGTACCTAACATTATCAAAGGTTTTCCATCATCAGTAAAAGATACGACACGGCCCCGGTCGTGAACCCAGACCCATTGTCCGTTCTTGTGCATCATCCTACATTCCAAGTTGTAATAGGGCAATTCTCCATTAAAATGTCTGTTTCTCAATTGATCCGATTTCTTCAAATCATCAGGGTGAACCAACATTCTCCATGAATTGATGTTGATTGGAGTCAGTTCCTCGATAGTATAGCCCATTATTTCTGCGAAAATTTTGTTGAATACAGTCTCTCCTGTTAAGATATTCCATTCCCAGGTTCCTGCATGTGTACCTTCGATGATACTTTCCAGTCGCCAGTAAGATTTGTGTAGTGTCTTTTCCACCACTTTACGATCTGTAATATCGCGAACAATAGCCCACATATTTGTGGGTTGATTATTTTCGTCTTTCAACAAAAAAGAACGAATTTCTACAGGACAAATACTGCCATCTTTCCTTATATATTCTTTCTCATAAAGATCAGAATATCCTCTTTTTAGTAATTGAGATGTATATATATTAATTTCTTGTTTTAACCATTTTTCAGGTGTTAGATTTTGAAAATTAATATTGCTTAATTCATCAAGTGAGTAGCCAAGCATATTTTGAAAAGCTCCATTTGCACTTATGATTTTCCCTGACATGTCTAAAGAAACAACCGCATCCATAATTGACTCGTAAAATTGCTTGTATTTTCCTTCTGTTTCAAGCAAAAGTTCCTTTGTCTGCTTACGTTCAGTGATATCGCGAATAATCAATTGAACAGCTGGAGTGTTTTTAAGACGAATAGGGATAGCGATTACTTCAACATCAACGTCTGACCCATCAAGTCGTATGAATTTTTCTTCAATTAAAGGCAATACACCTTTATGGTTTGCAACTTCCTCCATTCTATTGATGACGAATTGCTGATAATCAGGATGAACAAATTGGATAACATTTTTTCCGATTAATTCTTCTCTTGTTGCAGCTCTCACCAATCGAAGACATTCCTTATTTACAAAAACAATTTTCCCTTCTATGTATATTACAATAGCATCAGGGGAATTTTCAACTAATTCGCGGTATTTAATTTCACTTTCGATTAATGCATCTTCAGAATGTTTGCGTTCACTTATATCGTCTGCAGTTATAAAACATTCTTTATCATTTTCGGAAACAATACCATTTAAATGAACAAAAATGGGTAACTTCCCAATAATTGAAATGCATATTTCGCAGGTTTCTTTTGCTTTGCTAATAAACAAATTATCAAGAAAATGATTAAAAATTGCTTTTGATTCTTCAGATACAAATATGCCAAACTGGGAGTCAATTAAGTGTAAACGTTCTCTGCCCAGCATCATTGAGCCATTGATGTTTAGTTTAATAATTTTCCCATCATCGGAAAGGGTAAAATATGCTGAAGGGGCAAAGTCATACAAGTCTGCATATTTTTCTTTAGCAATTTCAGCATGCTCTTTTGCCAGTATAAGTTCTTTGTTTTGTAGCTCCAACTCTTGAATAAGTTTAAGTGTTTCGAATTCTGTTAGCTGAAAAACAGTTTTGGAAGATTTCTTTTTTAAGAAAGCTTCTGCATTTTGTCGAAGAATTGCTAAATTGTTAGAATTATTGCTTCGCTTTTTCATTTTAAAAACAGAATACAAGTTGTAATTACATGTTTTTGCTTTGACAAATATAATAATAAAATTAAGAGGACGTTAATAATATCTTTTTTTTTTCACTATTGACCTTCAAAATTACTTGAATTAAAGTACTTCAATTAGTTTATATTATTCAACCCAAGTACTAAGGCTGTGTTTGATTAATAGTTTGATTAACAATTTAATTAGCTCAATTTTAATGATTTTAATAGGGTGCTTTTCTGTTTTTAATCAATCATAAAGGGTAATATTATTTTGAAGTAAAATGTTCTTGGTTTATATTTTAAGCAAACAAGATTCTGCATTTTAAGATAAAAAATATTAATAAATGACTAAATTTAAGGCTTTAAAATATTCAGAGATCTTAACAAAAAAAATGCTATAAGAACTATCATAGCATTTTTTACAGTCGGATTATAATTCTAAATTCATTTATTTAAAAGAAAAAGAGATTTATTATTGAGAAATTCTATTTTATGAATACTTTTTCAGAATAAATATTCTTATCAGTTACAACTTTAATTATATAATATCCATTGGCATAGCCATTTAAATTAACTTCCATGTTTCCTTTAACTTTTTCGACAATCCTGATGGATTGCCCCAAAGTGTTGTAAATAGATATCTTCTGAATATTTTCGTTAGAATTCACATAAATAATATTATTAGTTGAATAAATGCTTGTATTTTGGTTTAATGTAGTTGAAATTTCCATGGGTGCTTCAGTAAACAATAATTGAAATCGATTAAGGTTGTCATTAATTGTTGCTGTAAATGAATAAGAATCGTTTTGAAGTAAATCACTAATTGTATTGGTTAGCAAGTCTTTTAAATATACATAAGTAGAAGTATTAAAGGTATTTAATTCGTTAGCTTTGATAATGTAATTTCCATTTACCCCAGCTTTAAAACCAACTTCCACCACAGCGTTTTGCATAATGTTTGTCAAATTGTTAATACTCCAATATTTATTTGATTTTACTGAAAATAAGCTTGGTGCATTTGCATAGAGACTAAACATTTTTTCGGCACCAACTTGATTGTTAGTGTTTCCAAAGCTAATAATAGTTTCATCGCTAAATGAATTCCCTCCACCTTTTACTGTCAATCGAATCAATTCCGAAGATAAAACTGAAGCTTTAAACGATGATTGTGTAGAATGTTCTCTAACGTTATTATTCATGCTAAGCGTCCCGGGGCTTGATGCTTTTACCCAAAAACCCTGAGAATATGCGATGTTCTGGTTTACACTATTTGTACCCATGCTTGTATTTGAAATATATGTTCCGTAATTTCCATTAACTGTATTCCATATCCAAATTGCTTTTTCTCCGCTAGGATTTGCATTTGCTAACATATCTCTTATCCATCCGTTGCTTGCATTCCAGTTTACTGCCGAAGGATAGGGGTTAGCAACATAGTTCCAGCCACTGTAGTTTCCAGGAGTAACTGTAAGTGGAATATTAATAATCCCCTGATTTAGTGTACCTGAAAAGCTTTTTGTAACGACATCAGGATAAGAAACCACATATCCTTTTCCAGGAATAAAATTAGTTCCATTATTGGATGAAATGAAATTTGAAGAATCTGCATATTCTAGCCAGTTTGAGGTAGTTTCGTTCCATGCATAGAACCCATATTGTTGGTTAAATAAAGGGCTTATTGCTTGAGCTGTAACAGGAGAAGAAATGCTGTGAAACTCATCCGTATTTGTATGAGGAATATACCTTTCAACAATAGTTGTCAAAGAAGATAAAACGCCATAATCAATTAAAGAAGCAGTTCCTGTTGAATCCGATTGTAAAATTAATGTTCCGTTTACCAATAAATCTTTTGTAGCATTTATGGTTAATTGACCAAGTGGAGCTATGGTTAGGTTATTACAAACTGCATGGTTACTGACTACAATTGTTTTGTTAGCTGCAATTGTAACATTGTCAGTATTTGACGGTATTCCATTATTCCAGTTTCCTACAGTTTCCCAATTATTATCGATTGCCCCAGTAAAAGAAGTAGAATTAACATTAACTATAATTGCAGCCTGAGGAGTATTAACCTCAGCACAAACGCCACTTTTAACAATAGCAATGTAATCAATAGTGCCTAATGTGTCAGGTGTTTCTATATATGGATTAGCTGACGAAGCTATATCTGTCCATGAATTACCTCCATTGTTAGACTTCTGCCATTTTGTAATGCTTCCTGTATTTCCTGTTAAGGTAAGTTCAGCATTTTCTCCTCCTAATATTGGATTTGCAGCAGCGGTAATAGTTCCTGCAACTGTTGGTGGATAATGTGAAACAGAAAGTTGAGCGTAACTCGATGCACAACTTCCGTTGCTGATTGTCCACTGGTAAACATAGTTTCCGAATGTGTTTACGGTAGCAGTCGATGATCCTGAAGCTGGAGTGCTGAAATTAGCTGTGCCTGGTCCACTGATTTTTGTCCATGTCCCATTACCTATTGATGGCGTATTTCCACCTAAACTAATACTTTGTAATGTTCCGCAAATATTTTGAGCTGCTCCGACAACTGCAGTAGACGGATTTGAAGCTATACTTATTGAAGTTGTAACAGGTACTGAACCGCATCCTCCCGAAGCTGGTATTGTATAAGTAACAGAATATGTACCTGCAATGCTAGTGCTTGGAATAATACTTCCTGTGACTGAGGCAATATTTAATCCTGAAGTAGAACTGAAAATACCTCCTGTATAGGATCCACTACCGCTTAATGAAAGCGTTTGCGAACTGCTTTGTGAAACACAAAAAGGGGATCCAGGATAACTTATTATGGCTGTTGGAACTGTGGTTACAGTTATCGTTGTAACGGATGAATTAAGACTAGCACAAGATGCACTTGTAATTGCACAATAAATACTGGACGTAATTGTGAGGTTAGCTGGAGTATAGGTTTTTGTTGTGATTCCTGTACTCAATCCGTTTTTATACCATAAATAAGTATAAATACTGTTGCCCCCGCTAGCTGTTGCAGTAAAAGTTCCTGCTGAAGCATTGTAACATATTGGCGAAGTTCCACCACTAATTAGAGCTGTTAATACAGGATATACAGTGATTGTTTTGACTGATGTATTCAATGTTCCAGCTGCTCCGCTGCTGATGGCACAATAATATGTAGAAGTTGAAATTAAATTTCCAAGCGGGTAAATTTGAGTAGTTACACCTGTTGAAACTCCGTTTTTATACCACAAATAGGTATAAGACCCGGTACCACCACCAGCGGTTGCAGTAAGACTTCCTGCCCCAGTATTGTAACAGATAGGAGTAGTTCCTCCACTGACAGCGGCTGTTAAATCTGGATATAAGCTTACATTTATAGTGTAATCTTCTACTTCACCATAACCTGAATTGCCACAAGGTGTTGAGTTTGGACTAAGATTTGAAGCTTGTAATCTGATTCTCATCCTGCATAAGCCTGCTGTAGTTCCTGATGGTGGTGCAAAAGCTGAAGAAGTGTGAGGACTGCTAAATCCACTACCACTTGAAGTATATACATTTTCACCAGCATCTAAAAAATCACCATCCCTGTTCCAATCCACCCAAATTAACACCTGGTCAATTGAATAAGGGTTTGTAACTTGAACACTAACGGTTTTGCTAACTCCAACCTGCATATTTGTTATTTGAGACGTAAAATCTTGATAACCTGAAGTTACCCTGGATGATGATTGATTAATAGTTCCTGTGGTAACTTTTGAAATATATTCATCAATTGTAGATGAAAGTGCACCAGCTGAACAATAGGGGGGTGTTCCGGTAGTTATTGCACTTCCTGTTAATGCCGGTAGTAAATAGCAATTAAGCGTAGAAGAATATTCATAAATAGCATAATAATAGTTAGTCCCAGATGTAAGATTTGTTAAATTTACAGAAGTTCCTGTGCCATTGTATACAACATAATTCCCAACTCCTATTTGTGTTCCATTACCAAAAGCAGCATTGGCTGTATAAGCTGTTCCATTCAATGGAATATCGTTAACTGCACTTCCTTGCTTGGCAATAACCAAAACTGAATTTCCATTTCCACGCGTAAATCCAACTGTCATCGAAGCATTCGCAATTAATGATGAAGTAAATGCTGTAGCTTGAGTGATAGGTGGAGTACAAATAATAGGAAGGCTTACATTAAATGATATAGTTGCACCTGCAGTTGTTACATTTGAAATATTCAAACCGCCAATACTACCGTCTTGCAAGAAACTACTAGGATTTGTGGAATTATTTATGGCTGTTCTTCCAACTGTAGATGAATAATTGGCATTGTAAATGGTACCATTTACAGAAGTTGTTCCATCTGGTCTGTAAATATAAATTTCATCAGGTGGGCCATTTGCATTACCACTAAGTCTTGTGTCGATTCTGTAAATAATTAATCCAGAACCTGGAACATTTATTTCAAATGTACCTGACTTATTTCTGTATTCCAGCACATAATATTCATAAATTGAATTTAGAGAGGCTATTTTATAGCAATTATTTGTAGCAGAAGTTACAGGATTTAAAGTATAGGTACCCGTAGTTGTAATTTCTGGAAGGCTGCTAATCCAGGTATGATTAGAATATTTCCATTTCATATATGCAAGCATATGCCCTCCACCGCTTTCCATCAAATCCCAGGATCCGACAGGGGAAATAACTCCCTGATTAGTATAATGATATAAATCAGGAGCACCTAAAGAATGAAACATTTCATGGCAAAGCGTTGTAACAGCAACTTGACTTTCGGGCTGGAAAGTATAATCATAAACTCTTTTCCCATTAATATACACATTCTGAGTATACAGCGACCATCTGTGAGCCCATAAAAGTTCTGCCCATGCATCATTACTTCCTTTTACAATAAAACAAACATTGTCAATATTATTATCTCCATCTCCATCAATATTTAAAGATGCTGAAACCGAAGAGTTAATATTTATCCAATTTACTGCATCTACTAATAATTGATGTTCTCTGGCTGTTCTATCTGATCCATTTGCTCCACCACTATATCCGACGGGATTTGTTGTAACATTATATGGTTGGAAATAACTTCTCGGATGTGTGTCCTGATAAGATAAATTAGCAGTCATTGCACATGATGGATAATGTGAGCTGTTAATCGTTAGAATATTATAAGAAACCTCTTTAAAATATGATTTAAGTGAATTGCCGGTACTTGGGTTGAATTTATCATCATAAGTTTGCCTTGTAGTTGTAAATTCAGCATCATCCGAAAAACGAATATATATAACTATGTTATTCATAGTCCCTGATTGAGGTGCATAACTTGGTTCTGAATTTAATGTTGTTTCGTAGCTAAACATTGCATCATGCCTGCGTTGATATTCCGCATTTGAGATTTTTGCCCATTTTTTTATTCCTACACTTGCAGGATGAATGCCATTTATTTTAAATTTAGTTGGTTTTACTGTATCTCCACTTACTTCGCCATAATAAAAATATCCATCAGGAGCTTGTAAAATTGTATATCCTTCCTCATCGTGTATCCAGTTAAAAAACTCATCACCCGATACATAACAATTGTAAGTTTTTCCATCAGGTTGAGTGATTTTAAAAGGAAGTCTATCAAAATAAGCTGCTCTAACTGTTGTTATAAATAATAACATCGTTAAAATAAGAAATGCTATTTTTTTCATTACATTAATATTTAAATTTTATTAAGTACATAAATATTTTTTTAATTTATCTAACTTCTTGTTTTTCTGATATTTGTTTGATTAACATTCTTCTAAAGTTTTCTCTTCCAATAGCATTTCATTCAATATCAACGATACTTTCTCAAAATCTTCAACTTTTGAAAAGAAATAATCAGCACCTATATTTATTGCTAATTGTCGATAATAATCAGATGAGCAAAATGTAAGTATCATTATTTTTAGGGTTTTATCCTCATTCCTGATTTCATTTAAGACTTCCAAACCGCTTAGCCCAGGCATTTTAATGTCAACAATTGCCAGATCTGGTTTCAGAATTCTTAGGGCATCAAGCGTATCTTGTCCATTTTTAAATGAACCTACAATTTCTATTTGCTTGTACATACTTATCATCTCTTGCAACCTATCAAGAATTAATACTGAATCATCTGCTAATATTACTTTCATGACTATATTTTAATTAATAGTCAAAGGTATTACCAAAGCAAAGGATAGCTTGTAAGATATTGGATAAAAGATTGTAAGGAAAAGGCTTAACTTCTTGTAGGGAAATTCTGACAAAGAATAAGTCTATATTTTAAAAAGAATGTTTTAGTACACTATTTAAAATGAGGAAATTCAAATAATGTTAAATGTAATACTTATGCCTGGTAAGATAGGTGTAAGATTTTTGCAACAAATCTAAATTCTTATAAAAGTTGATTGAGGTTATTAAAGTAAAATTATTGATATTCAGCATAATGTATTATAATTTTGTATTTTTTGGGGAGTCAACAAAAATATAAATTAATCTTTACTGAAAAAGGATATTACAAAAAATCAAGTGATTTTTACAATGTGCTAATTATGAGTTATTTATAAAATATATTTTTATTTTAGAAGAAAAGGGTAAGGTAGAATCAAAAACAGGTATATTTATAATAGAAGTTTTATTTTAATAGTTTTCCTAAATAAGTTTATTCTCAATACAATACCTAGTGAGTTCCGTGTTTTTATTTAACTCCATTTTTTCCATAATACGGCTTCTATAAGTACTTACTGTTTTGCTGGAAATAAATAGTTCAGTCCCAATTTCCTGAAGTGATTTTCCATTTGCAAGCTTTATCATAATCTCAAATTCACGTGCAGAAAGATTATCATGTTTTTGCTTTTGAGTGTCTTTGTCAATATAAAGCGCAAAATTCTCAGCAAGGGATTGAGAAATATATTTTCCACCTTCCGATACTCTTTTTATAGCCAAAAGTAGTTCTTCTGAAGCTGCTTCTTTCGTAAGATATGCAGACGCTCCAAGTTTAAGTGCCCGAATTGCATATTGTTCCTGGGGATGCATACTTAACATCAATACATTTGTTAAAGGCCATCTTGCTTTAACCGACTGTAAAACTTCTAAACCGCTTCTGTCTGGAAGAGAAATGTCGAGTAACATAATATCGAACGCCTCTTTTTTTAGATGCAAAAGTGCTTCATTCCCATCACCGGCTTCCTCAATTAAAGAAACACCCTGGAGTTGCTGAAGTATTTGTCTGAGACCGTCGCGAACGATCTTATGGTCGTCACAGATTAGAATCTTCATTATTTATTTTTTTAATTTTAATATTCTGAATATAAATTTCAATTCTTGTTTATTGGTAATATAAGTTTAATGATTGTTCCATTTTTATTTTCACGATAAATATCGAAAGTGCCTCCAAGTGAAGCTGCCCTCTCCCTCATACTTATAATTCCAAATGATTTTTTTGATTTAATTTCGTTTTCACCAATCCCAATTCCATTATCAGTAATACTTAAATTTACAACATCAGAGCTTAGTCTTAGACTGATATTTACAATTTTTGCCTTTGAATGTCGGGATATATTTGTTAGTGATTCCTGCATAATTCTGAAAATAATTAATGAAGCATCTGGTGAAATAGATATTTCGGCGTCAGAGTCGAGTATAATCTCAATGCCATTTCTTTGAGCAAATTCTTTAGTGTACCATTCTATGGCAGCAACAATGCCAAGATCATCAATAATCTCAGGTCTTAATTGTGAGGTAAGTCGTTGAACTGTTTTAATGGTATCACTAACCAGTGAGGAAACTTTATTGATTTTTGAAATTACAATACTATCGGAAACACTTTGTCTTATAGTTCCCAAA
This sequence comes from uncultured Bacteroides sp., assembly GCA_964496885.1. Lineage (GTDB taxonomy): Bacteria > Bacteroidota > Bacteroidia > Bacteroidales > JACABE01 > JACABE01. Next base: position 15,539 of record CAZCBG010000068.1, read on the forward strand.
TCAATTTTTACTGCTGTAAGTGCTTGCCCCAAATCATCATGAAGTTCACGTGAAATAGCTATTCTTTCATTCTCTCTTACTTTTTCAATATATTGAGTTAATTGGTGAAGTTGCTCAAGTGAGTTTTTTAATTCTTCCTCAGCCAACTTACGTTCTGTAATGTCTTTGGCAAAACCAAGAAAACGGTTTCCATTGAGTTTTACTTCATCTACCGACCACCATCTGATTGTACCATCTTTATGTTTAAATTGTAAATTTGCTTTTGATGCCCCGGTTTTTTTTAAATGGCTGAAATGTGACAATCCTTCTTCATGAGAGGCAGTAGTAAGCATATCAGAAATAGACATGTTTAAAAGTTCTTCCTTCGAATATCCAGTAATCCTTGAAGCAGCCTCGTTCACTTCAAGGTAGTTACCAGTTTCATCCTCAATAAAAACACCATCAGGTGCATTGTCAATATAGCTTTTGAATTTTTTTTCGCTTTTAATCAATTCAAAATTGACCCTGGTTAATTCATCTGCTGATTTTTTTAAAAGAACTGTATCTTTAATGATTGCCTGTTTATGATTGAAAAGATCAAGAAATATGTTGATTTTACTTAATAGGATATAATTATCAACAGGTTTAATGATATAATCAACAGCTCCATTATCGTAACCTTCAAATACTTCTGATTCATTGATGTTGTTAGCAGTTAGAAAAATAACAGGTACTTTATCAATTGATTTTTCGGTATTTAATTTTAAAGCAAGTTCATAGCCACTCATTCCAGGCATACGAACGTCAATGATAGCCAGCGCAAGTTCCATTCCACGAGTTTTCTCCAAAGCCTCAAATCCTGAAAGTGCCTGAATCAGATTAACTTTTACTTTTTTAATAACGATTTCAAGCAAAGCAAGATTTACTGGGCTGTCATCGACAATAAGAAGGTTGGGTAAGTTTTTCATGGTTATATTTAATACTTTTTTACATCGTTTAAATTTTATTGAAGATAAAAATTATAGTTTAAACCTTTTATATATTAGAATATTTTTTCATTAATCCTAATAAAAAATTGCTATCAATGGGCTTTGGAATATAATCGTTACAGCCACATGAAATTGCTTTTTCTTTGTCACCTGAAAGTGCAAAAGCAGTTTGGCCAATAATGATTATATTTTTATTAAATTCTCGTATCTGCCGGGTGGCTTCAAAACCATCCATTTCAGGTAATTGAATATCCATAAAAACCAAATCGATATCGGGGTTGAGTTGGCAAGTATTAACAGCATCAACTCCACTACGGACTCTTAAAATTTCCTTAGTGAATTTTTTTACTACCATTCTAATCAGCATTTCCGATATTTCGTCATCTTCAACAATTAATATTTTAAGTTTTTTAATTTGATTTTCGGTATTTTCAAGTATTACGCGGTTACTTATTGCTTCTATACTATTCTGATTATTTTTATATGGAATTGTAAAATAAAACGCTGATTTTCCTTGAATGCCAGTTGTAAGATCTTCTTCCTGCGTTTCTACCCAAATCTTACCACCAAGCATTTCAACATATGCTTTTGAGATGGTTAATCCCAAACCTGCTCCTTCGTAATTTTTGGTTAGTGATTCGCTTCCCTGTCTAAATCTTTCAAAAATAATTGATTTCTGTTCTTTAGGAATGCCGACTCCTGTATCTTTTACGAAAAATTCTATGAAATTATCTTTCTTCTTGCAGCCCAATTCAATTGTGCCTGAAATTGTAAATTTAATGGCGTTTTTTACAAGATTTGTAAGGATGGCATATATTTTTTCGCGGTCAGTACTTATAATAACCTCATTTGATGCCAGAGCATCTTTTAATAAAAACTTTATTCCTTTTTGCTCAATTTCTGGTTTAAAGAAGGTGTAAATGTATTCAATTTGCTCTTTTATATTTGTCTCAGAAAATGTAATTTTCATTTGACCAGATTCTACCCTGGAGATACTTATAATGTCGTTGATAATATTCAGCATTCGTTTTCCGCTTTTCTCAATGATACGAATATAAGCTTGTTGTTCTTTGCCTGTAAGTTTAGGTGTTTTGAGCAGTCCTGCAAAACCAAGAATCCCATTCATTGGAGTTCTGATTTCGTGTGACATATTAGCAAGAAAGGCTGATTTTAATCGATCGCTTTCTTCTGCTTTTTCTTTGGATCTGATAAGTTCTTGTTCTGCATGTTTGCGATCTGTAATATCAGCAGTAACTATAGCACAACTTTCATTAGGCAATGATAATGGTGCAGCACTAACTTCTGTCCATATAGTTTCTCCATTTTCGTTGACCACTCCAACTACAACATTTTCAATATTTTTCTGGTTTTTCAAAGCAAGATAACTGGGAAATTCATCAACCTCCATTTGACGTAAGTCAGAATGTATGTATTTTCTTTGCTTGTACTTATTTTCTTGTAATTCTTCTTTTGCAAGACCTAAAATCTTTTCTAAAGCAGGATTAAATTCAGCTATGTTCCCATTTTTATCAAGAATAGAAACACCTATTGGTAATATTTCAAAAAGTTTTTGCCATCTTTCTTCGCTTTGAAGTAATGCTTTCTCACTATTTTTTCTGGCAAAGTTCTCAATTTTTAATTCTTCCAACAACTTAATACTTGAGGTATAAGCTAGTTTTAGTTCATGAGTTTGCTCTTCAACTAATTCAGCTAGTCTTTCTTTTTCGTTGTGTTTTTTAATATTGGCATTTTTAATTTTAACCATTGCACGAATCTGAGCAATTAGCTCATATTCGTCGATGGGTTTTAAAAGAAAAGCTTCAGCACCACAATCCAGGGCTCGAATTCGGCTTTCTTTGTCGCTTTT
>CAZCBG010000069.1:0-6919 GCA_964496885.1 uncultured Bacteroides sp.
CCGATTTCAAATTTGTCGTTGATACCATCACCATTTGGAGTGATAATATTGGGAAAAACCAATACATCATCAATAATTTTCACATTTGTATAAGTAACCGTATCGTTACAACCAAAATTACTGGTTGCAATCAAAGTTACCGTATAATCCTTTTCGTCGGGAATGCTAGGGAAAGTATGAGCAGGGTTTTTTAAAATATCAGTTGTGTTATCACCAAAATCCCAATGCCATTTAAAAGAAGTATCAAGCGGAGTGGTTAAGTTCTGAAAATTAATGAGGGGATTGAGCCTTGTCCCAATGGGAGGATTCCATGTAAAATCTGCCTTTGGTTGGGAATAAATAGTTACTGCATTTGATTGGGCAAAATCTCCTTTGCATCCACCAGCAGTGACAACTGATAATAATAGTGAATAAAGACCAGGTGTGCTGTAAACATGAGTAGGATTTGCGTCACCGCTGGTAGTTCCATCTCCAAAATCCCAAATACGGGTAGCAACCAAAGGTACTGTCTCATCATTAAAACTAATACTTAAAGGAGCACAACCAAAGGCAGGAAGAAATGGCGTTGACGTAAAACTAACATCAGGTGAATGATTGACGGTTATGGTTACCGAGGAAGTCGCCCCCGGACAGCCCGTGGCATCATTTACATTAACCGTATAAACGGTAGTAACCGAAGGTGTTGAAATAGGGTTATAAATTGTATCTGAATTTAATTCTGCAGCAGGAAACCATGTATAGGATAAAGCACCGGAACCTCCACTAGCAACTACACTGATAGGAACGCTGTAAGCAGGTGCTGGCAGAAAAGTCTGGCAAAGCATCGTATCAAAACTTGGAATAAGTGAAAAAGTATCACGGCTTAAAATTTTGATTAAAATTGAATCTCCTATAATGGCACAAGTTGTTATAGTAGTATCATCCACTTTAATGGATATTGTTTCAATGGGTTCTACTATATTATCTTGAATAGGAATAATTTTAAGAGTTGATGAAGTTTGTCCTGGTGGAATAAATACAACATTCGGAATTTGCTGATAATCTACTCCATTAATAGCAGTACCTGAAATAATAAGAGGGAAAAAGGTAGTATCAGTTTTAACTACAGGAATTGTAAATTTAACAATTGCATTGTTGCAACCTTCAATAGCCATGGGTATAGCATTTATTGAAGGATTTACACAGGTGTAACTTGTAGAAATAGTTACAGCATTGCTAGAAAAACTATTGGCTTCCAAAAATACACCTGAATCATAAGCATTATCGCCCAAATCAGCTATTGCTAATTTGATATGATAAGGTGTACATGGAACGACTACAGCTTTTGCAGTGAGGACAGTTGTAAGCCCATGATAGGTTATGTTAGGAATTGGGGTATGATAATATTGAGTATTTGTTAATATACAGGGTGATGCACTCCCTGCCGAAACGCCTCCATTTACGGTATTGATTGATACTGGATTATTTGTCCCGGGAATTAAGGCAATATTTGTTCCAACATAATTTGGGCCATTGGGATTTAAACCTGTGATAAAAAACCCGAAAATGTCATTAAATGATGAACATACAAAATTTGGATATTCATTCGAACCAAAAGCATACCTGAATTTGATAGTATCAGATAAGGGGAGAAAATCAAACTCTAATACAGCAGCATCATGAATAGCACTAGAACCTGCATACTGAGTTAATTCAGGAACTGTTGTTAACTGAGTTCCTGTTATTGGGGTTGTTATTGCTCCATTTGAAGCACTCGCAATAGCTCCTGAACACATAATAATTCCGGCCGGGAAACCTAAATTTGTAGGAATACCTCCAGTAGTAAATGAACCTATCTGGTTGGAGGCAGTAGGTGCTAGAATAGAACCATTGAATTGTACATTACTTACCGTTACTCCGTTCCCAAGTAATATTGTTTGAACCAACTGTTGAGGCGTAATAGTTGCACCGGAAGTAAGCGTCAGTTGAGCAAAAACACTAGCATTAAAACTTGAAAAAAATAAAATTGATATCAAAAAATATTGAAAAATTTTTATTTTTATTGTATTCATTATAAATGAGTTAAATGATTATAAAGACGCTGTCTTGGATTAAGAAATTCAAATTTTAAAAAATGACTAACTTCTAATTTATATTTACAGCTAATGATTTATTTTTAATATCACATAGACAAAGTATTTCGCTATATGGTTGTATTGAATTTGTTTATTTTCTAAAAATACAAATTTATTGTTTAAATAACTTTTCCTCAATAGATTGCATCTTTTTTACAATTCGATTTTTCTGATTTTTACGAATATCAAATTTTAAAGATGAATAAACTCTGTTGCAGTCCATTTCAAGGCATTCATACGCACCTTTAACGATGGCAAGTGCTTCATCAAATGTTTCGGTTTCAACAATCGTACCCATTGGAGTCAACTGATAACTAGCTCCGGATTTATCAATAAATTCAATAATCCTTGTAACGTAAGTACTTACACTTTCGCCTTTATCTGTTGGAAACATTGCAAATTCAAGTAATACTGACATATTTTAGTTTTTTAACTGTTTAATAATATGAGAACGCTATGCAACCTAATTGTTTAAGTTTTTTTCTTAAAAATTACAAATACTTTCCAACAAAAATCAACATGGATTGCAAATATATATAAATACTTTGATTTAAAATCAATAAATATTTCATAAATATGCACTTATTGAGTAAATATAGGCAAAAATTAATATTGATTATTCCATATTTCCCAGGCTGCTTCTGCCTGACATATTAACATTTCCAAACCGTTTTTTGTTTTGGCAAAATGCGATTTTCCTTGTATTAAAAAAACCGTTTCTTCAGGATTATAAATCAAGTCAAACAATAAGTGGGACGAAGTTAATAAATGGTAAGGTATATCAGGGCAATTGTTTATTTCAGGATACATACCCAAAGGTGTTGTATTGATGATAATCTGGTGACTGGCTATAATTTCAGGATTTAATTGCGAATAGGTCAATAATCCATTTTGAAGATCTCTGCTAATTATTTTGAAAGGAATGTTCAGTTTATTCATTACATACATTACGGCTTTTGAAGCACCACCTGAACCCAGTATCAATGCCTGTTGATGATGGGGCTCGAGTAGGGGCCTCAATGTTTTTTCAAATCCAATTACATCGGTATTAAAGCCTTTTAAATATGTTTTGTTATTCTTTATGCTGATTTGGATGGCATTGACAGCACCTACTTTTTGAGCAACATCGTCTAATTCATCAAGGTAAGGAATAATTTTTTCTTTATAGGGAATAGTTACGCTGAGTCCTTTTAGGTTTGGTTGATCAGCAAGCAAAAATCTGACAGCAGAAATATCCGGGATTGGAAACAAACGGAATTCAGCATTAGTAATAGATTCAATTTTAAATTTTTCAGTAAAATAGGAAGCTGAAAAAGAATGCGAAAGCGGATAACCAATAAGTCCGAATAAATTCATAGAAATGCATTCAATTTTTTAAGGCAAGAACTGATGAAAAGTATCACCTCTCAATCCCATCCGAAGAGTTTCTAGAGCAATTACTTCGTTTGGAGCAATATTCCCAAGATTAATATTTGTGCCAAAATGTTTAATAAACCAAACTTGCTGCGATTTCAAGGGTGCTTCCCATATAATTTTTTCTACTGCAACCTTTTCTAATATTTTATGAATCAGAGTTATATCTGCATTTCCTTTGGGGTCGTAAATTCCAACGGTCCCACTTTCGCGAGCTTCGGCTATTACATGAACAGAACCAGCCTGCAATTCCTTTAACATCATTCCGGCCCATTGATCAGGTGGAATATGAAGGTCAGCATCTTTAGACCCTACTTCTGATATTACTGTATTATCTTGGGCTAATTTGTTGATGTATTCACATTTATCGTCATGTTTCATTTCCATGGAACCATCAGAAACTTCAACGGTAGTAATTTGTAAGTCTTTAATAAACTTACGGTAATCATCAAATTTATTTCGTATTACAAATGCTTCAAAAAGCGTACCTCCTAAATACACTTTCAGCTTATGTTTATGATAGAAATTGATCTTTTCTTTCAGATTATTGGTAAACAGTGAAGTGCCAAATCCTAATTTAACAAAATCGATCAAATGACCGGAAGTATCAATCATATCTTCGGCTTCTCTAATACTCAAGCCTTTATCCATAACCATCGTAATTCCATTGCTACGTGGTTTAGTAGTTCTTTCGGGTAAAAAAAAGGGAAGTTCAATGAGCATATTAGATAGATTTGTTTTTATTTTCGATATCGTTTTTAAATTGTTCGATTATTTCAATAAAGTATGCTTCCAATTTTAATTCAGAAATATAATCAAAGAAATCGCTTAATGGTTCAGCATCAATCTCTAAAGCAACAGCAATGGTTATGTAAGCTGTTTTAACTTCCCGATTGAGCAATTGATAGGCAGCTAAACGATAATACAATTCAACATTTTTAGGCATTGCTTTTAATCCATTTGAAATAATTTCAATGGCAGTTTCTAAATCACCATTATCGCGGAAAGAATCCGAATAATCTAACCAGGCATCTGTATTTGAAGGGTCTTCTTTTAAAACTTTTTGATAAATTTCGGTAGCACCCTCCATTTTTTCTTTGTGCAATATTTCGGCTAAAATTAATTGATATTCAGCATTTTCTTCATTTAAGGAAATTGCTTTTTTAATATCGTTGATGCTTTGAGCTACTTTTTTTAATTCGTAAAAAGAAATCCCTCTTCCCAACCATGCATCCGAAAAGTATTCATCGTGTTTGATTGAACGGGTATGATAATCTATTGCAGCATTATAATCTTCCATTTTTTCGTAGCATTCACCAATATAGTAATAGGGGATGGCAAAATTATCATCTAACAATAATATTTCATTGTATACATCAATGGCTTTTACATATTCCTCCATTCCGATATAGGTTGCTGCTTTACTAAAATAGGCAGAAGAATTTATTTCGTCTATTGCAATTGCATAATCAAAGGCTTCTATTGCTTTTTCGTTTAAGCCTTGTGAATTGAATCCCGTTCCAAGATTGATCCATCCCACATAACTGTAAGGATTTTCATTGAGATATTGTAGGAAAAAACTTACACTTTCATCGGTACGTTGAGCAAATTCAAAACTCATGGCCAATTCATACAAGACCATTTCATTTTCGGGAGAAATCTCAAGGGCTTTTTTGAGGTATTCTATTGCTTTTACATAATTGCCCAGATTTTCATATTCAAAAGCAATATTAATGTAAACTTCATCTAATTCTTCTGTTCTGGTGATAGCTTTGTGGTATTCTTCTATTGCTTTTTCGTAGCGTTTAAGCTGGCTATAAATAGCACCTTTTGTAAAAAAAACATCGCTATTATCAGGGTCCATACTTTCAAGCTTTGCTAGTAATTCAAGGGCTTTTTCGGTATTATCTGCATAAGCGTATAATTGAGCTTTTTTAAGTAAAATTCCAATAGAATCAGGATGTTGGCTAACTGCATGCTTAATTAGTTGATTTGTATATGGAATATTTTCATTGTCAATATAATAATCGATCAATATTTCATATTCTTCAACATCAAAGAAATAGCTTTGATTAAATTTGATTTTTTGTTCAAATTTATCTACCAACTCATTAATTTCTTCTTCGTTATAATTATCGAAATTATCGTTCATCGCTTCCAGTCTTTAATTTTACAAAATTAATACTTTTCGGAGAATATTTGCTTATCTATGTTTTTTTTATCAACCTTTGTCAGTTGATAAAAAAAGGATCAAGAAAATAATTTTATTCATTCATGATAACTTCATTTGATTCGGGCTCTTGGCTGATGGTACTGTCTTTTTTGTGAAAATAGGTATGACAATTATAGTTTTTGGTAATTTTAACTTTAGGTTTTCCAAATTTTTTCTTATATTCAGCAAACTTAGGGTCTTTTAATATTTTTTCCATAAATAATCCATAAATAGGAAGCGCTGTTTTACAACCTTCGCCCAGTTCGGAAGTCCTAAAATGAACGCTCCTGTTTTCGGCTCCTACCCATGAAGCTGAAATTAAGCCTGGTGTAACACCTAAGAACCAGCCATCTGAATGATTGGAAGAGGTTCCGGTTTTTCCTCCGAAATCGGTCGAGTTATCGGAAAATAAATCATATTCAAAAAGAGCTTGGGTAGTTCCACCCGGTTCATGTAAGCCTCCCTGCAACATCTGACACATTAAAAAAGCTGTTTCTTCAGTTATAACTCTTTCTTTTTTAACTTGCATTTCATATAAAACCTTGCCTTTTCTGTCAGTAATTTTAGTAACTAATATGGGCTCAATTTTGTAACCTTCGTTTATCAAAGGGCAATAGGCTGTAATCAATTCAAATAATGATACATCACTGGAACCTAAACATACTGAAGGAACATCTGCTAATTTGGTTTTAATTCCAAGTTTATGGGCATATTCTATTACCTTGGGCCATCCGATTTTTTGAGTAAGTTGTACTGCAATTGAATTAATGGATTTTGCAAATGCATATTTCAACGTTACATTTGAACCAGTAAACACCCAATCAGCATTATTGGGAGACCATGATTTAGCTTTACCGTTTTCTGTATATTTATAAGTTACTGGAATATCGGTCAGCATGTCGCAGGGTGAATAACCACTTTCAATAGCAGCAGTATATACAAAAGCTTTGAATGTTGAACCGGGTTGGCGTTTTGATTTTATTACATGATCAAATTTGAAATTGTTAAAATCTACATCTCCTATGTAGGTCTTCACATACCCATTGAAAGGATCCATGGTTATAAAGCCGGCATGGAGCAATGTGTTGTAGTATTTAATAGAATCAATTGTGCTTAAAAGGGTGTCTCTGTCACCTTTATAAGTGTAAACACGCATCATCCTTGCTCGATTCAGATAATA
>CAZCBG010000069.1:7019-18188 GCA_964496885.1 uncultured Bacteroides sp.
ACAATTCAATTTTAAGCGCCGTAATCCATTCTTTGGCTTTATAAATGAATGTTTTAACACCAGGAATATAGCCCAGCAATCCTCTTGAATAATTATTGCGGGTTTTAAAAAGATTCTTAACCAATTGCTGGGTAATAGTGCTGCCCCCTCTTTTTTCTCCTTTTGCCATATACCAGAGGATAGAAAATGTAGCTTTCAAGTCAATGCCGTGATGCTCATAAAAGCGAACATCTTCAGTATAAATAAGGGTTTTTATCAGCATAGGAGAAACTTCATTGAGCTTAATAGGAGTACGGTTCTCATCAAAATACTTGCCTATCATTTTTCCATCAGCAGCATAAAGTTCAGATGCTGTTTTTTGTTGTGGGTCGTTGATTTGGCTTAATTTTGGTGATTTACCAAACATCCATAAAAAATTCATATCCAACAAACCCATAAAAAGGAAAATAATTATAAATATATGGGCTATCCGAAGCAGGATCTTTTGATACCTAGGCCATTTTTTAGGCACATAGAAAACGAATTTCAGGAATGCAAGGCATTTCAAAAAAGAGAATTTTAATAGTTTTAGTATTTTATCAAAAAAAACTTTCATTTGTACTATTTTTTATTGATTTTATTTAAAGCTGCTATTCTTTGTAATAAAGTTGGATGAGAGTAATGAAAGAAAACATAAGCTGGATGTGGCTTCAAATTGCTCAGATTATTTACAGATAATTTTTTTAATGCATTTTTTAAAGCTTCAGGATCGTAATTTTCTCCTGCAAATCGGTCAGCCTGGTATTCATGTTTACGTGAAAGAATATTTAATGCCAGCCCTAATATGAGCGAAAGGGGACTATATAGCATTCCAAAAACAACAATTCCAATGTGGAAACTTGGCTTTACACCTAAAGCTAAGGCCAAATCCTGATTGTATTTTCCTATGAACCATGAAAGTATAAATAACATCAATCCTGTTTCTAATAATGAGATGATCATGCCTTGTATTGTATGTTTCTTTTTGTAATGACCTATTTCATGAGCCAAAACTGCTACCAATTCTTCGGAAGTATGGTCTTTTATCAAAGTATCGTACAAAACAATCCGTTTTTTAGCTCCTAAACCGGTAAAATATGCATTGGCTTTGTTTGATCTTTTGGAACCATCAATTACGAAAATATTCTTAAGTTGGAACCCTGTTTTGGAGGCAAATGCATGTATTGCATCCCGCAATTCGCCATTTTCTAAGGGCGTTTGTTTATTGAATAAAGGTACAATCAGGTTGGAATAAAACATGGTAAAAAATACAGTTACTAAACTTAAACTTAGCCAGGCTATCCACCAAAAATTTTTGCCAGTTACAGTGTATATCAATACAAATAGGGCTAATAACCCACCTCCAAGCAATATGGCCAACAACCACCCTTTAATTTTGTCAAAAACAAATGTTTTAACAGTAGTGGTATTAAATCCGAATTTTTGTTCTATCACAAAAGTATCATAAATTGTAAATGGTGTTGAAAGTAAATCTGTTAGAAATCCAATGATTCCAAAAAATAACAAGGCCATGAGAATAGGATTCAATGTAAATTGTCTTACAAATTCATCAATTATTGCAAACCCTCCTAATACAATCATAAGTAGCATTGCGATAAACGACAAACTGGAAGTTAAAAGTGAAAACTTTTGATTCACTTTTTGATAGTCCTGAGATTTTTTGTATTTCTCTGCATCGTAAATTCCTTCAAGCTCTTTGGGTATTTCGTTGCTCCAGTAAGTTGTGTTAAGATAATCGAGCAAACGCTCGAGCAGATAATCAAATATCAGTATTGCGATTATAAAAATAAAAATTGTATCAGCCATTGTAATTATAAAGTTTGTAATGTTATTGATTCTCTTGTTCTTAATATTTTAATCTTCATTCCTATTTCCTAATTCCTAATTCATCATTATTATAAGTATCCCATTATTTTATAAATAATAAAACCCACCCATTCGTGTATCAAATCTCGCCAGTACTCAAAGCTATCGAGATGAGGGATAAAAAGGTGATCGAAATTGTAAAGCCGTTCTCCTGTGATTTTACTGCATGGATAAGCTGTAACTTTCATGCCGGCTTTATTAAATATAGCAATTGATCTTCTGGTATGCAATGATGATGTTATTAACAGATATTTCCCCCCATTTGGAAAAATACCATCTAGTAATTTTTTTGAAAAAATAGCATTTTGATAAGTATTATCCGAAATAGAATCGACCATAATGTCATTTTCTGGAATATTCAGTTTAAGAAGATAATTTCTCATAAAACTTGCTTCAAATTGGTCTCTGTAAATCAAATGACCTGGACCGCCTGTAAGTAATAGTTTCTTTATTTTCCCTTGTTTGTACAAATCCACGGCTTGTAAAAGTCTGTCGGCTTGATCTTTGAATATTAACCTTGCTTTTTGATAATCATAATTTACGATATGTCCACCTAAAACGATTCCAACATCAAATTCATCATGAAAGTTTGTATTTTCAGGATAATCAACTTCCCAACTTCGAATAAATTCATCACAAATAAAACGATTGGAAAACAAATAAAATGCAATCAACGAAATAAACAATAGTTTTCGTCCAAGTGTTTTGTTTTTATGAAAATAAGCTAGAATCAATAAACCGAAAATCCAGAATAATGGATTGAGCAGATAGGATAATACTTTTGAAACGAGAAAGAACATATTAATAACCTCCGTTTCGTTTTCGTAAAAACCATTCAGCTGACAGCAATGCAATTATAATAAAGAAAATAAAATAAAGATTAACAAAATCATTGAATCGTTTTTGAGTATAAGTAACAACTTTTATGTCATCCCGATTTTGAAGCAAATGGGTTAACTTTTCTGTTTGATTGGGATAGCACATTTCGCCCCCATTTTTTTTAGCTAAATTATAAAGCAATTGATGATTGGCAACAGTATTTGTAAATTCTGCATCAATTGGCATAACTGTAAATTCACCGTTTTTAGTAAGTGTTTTATTTTTAAGCTTTACAATTGCTTGATATTTGTAATTCCCTTGCGGAAAAATCCCTGCATTCAAATGATAAGCATTGGATGTTTTATTAAATTGATATGGAAATTTTTTACCTGAACTATTCGTTATAGATATGTCAATTGTGCTCTCATTCACAAGCTCATAACTCTCGTTGTACAATTCAGCATCAAATTCTATATTCTGATTTTCGTTGAATGCATGATTGTTAATAACTTTAAATAAGCCTTTTTCAATTTTTACTGCAAGATATTGAACAATTTTTGTAATAATTTCGTCAAAGGCTTCTGAATTGTTTTTTTGCGAATAGTTAGACAGCTTCCATTTCCATAAACCTTCGCCGCAAATGATGCCAGATTTGCTGCCAAGTGATTGATTAAAAAGGACCAATGGCTGATTGCTTATTACATTCCCGATTTTTTGACTTAAAAAGGGTGCAGCGGAGGGAGCCATTTTGTAATTGCCATAAATACAGTTTAATGGAGGAAAGTTTATTAACATTTTGCGGCATTCTTCACTGAGCGTGAAATAAGAAAATTCAGACGAAAGATAGGGGAGGGCATCATTCAGATTTTGATTCTTCGCACTTATATTTAATCCACTGTTGTAGCTGTTAAATTGAGTGATATTAGTTTGTGTCCCTAGAATATACAGTATTGGTATGTTGGCTTTTTGAATATCTGTAAAAATTTTAGTTGAAGTTAAATTAATAGAGGGCAATTGATGAAGTATCACAAGATTATAATCGGCTATCGGTTTTGTGAAATCATTTGCCAATGCCACTTCTACATCATAATTCCGATTTCCTTCAAGACTTTGTTTTATTGCTGAAATATCGGGATGAGGGCTTGCCGCAAGTATTAATATTTTTTGACGTGCATCCAATACTTCAACGAATATGTCTTTCCGATTATTCGTAAATGTAATTTCATCATTTATTGGCGAAATAATGACTGAATATTGTTGCAGTCCAATTTCTTTAGCTTGGGCAGTAACATTAATCGTCTCAATATATTGATCACTTGAAAACTTGATCGTTTTCTTGAAGACTTCACTTTGGCCATGAATAATTTTTAAATTTGCAGATAAACCTTTAGCTTTGTTTGCATTTAAAATTACTTCTATGGGGAAAGCGTTTCCTAAATAGGTAATGCGGTTATAATTTACTTTTTGAATCAGTAAGTCTTTTCTGATTGTAGTATCTCCGAGTGCCAAGGAATAAATTGCTGTTTTTATTTTCTCAGCAGCATACAATGGATTATTTCCTTTGTTGAAAATACCATCGCTTGCAAGAATAATAGCTCCCACATTGCGATTGGTATACCTTGTAATTAATTCCTCAAATAAAACTGACATATCCGTTTGCTTGCCATTGTATTGAAAATTTAGATTTTCCTTTACTTTATCGTCAAAACAAAAGCTTTTAACATCATATTTTTTACTGAGTACATCCAACATTTTTTCGATATTTTGCTTGTATTCAGTTTTGTAAAAAACTGAATCTTTATTGAGCAAGATCGATTGTGAATTGTCCTGAGCAAAAATGATAATTGGCTTTTCGTTGTTATGAGTAATGGTTTTAATCATTGGCGAAAGCAGCAAAAATGCAATAAGGAATATAGCCAGAAAACGAAGAAAAGCCATTACTTTAATAAATAATGGCGAGAAATCGTTGTGTTTGTTTTTGTAATATAAGATAGCAGAATATGCTATTCCAACAATTATGCAAAAAACAATTAACCATGCTGGATATTCTGTGTTGATATTCAATTCAGTGGGTTATTTATTTTGTTATTTTTTAATCTTAATTTCTGTTTAGTCTAGATATTTTGGGATAAAACTGTTTATAAAAGTTGAGGCTTTTAAAAAAGTGACAACTCGTGTATTTAATTAATATATTAAGGAGCAAATACAACGCGGAAACCAATATTATACTGGGTGTTATTTGGATAAAAATTTAGGTGAAAAGCAGAACGACAAAAACGAGCATAGTCTCCAAAACTACCTCCTCGAAGAATTTTGTAAGTACCAGAAGTTGGTCCAGTAGGGTTTGTTTGTGGAGTTGTCGGATATGCTCCATACCAATCACTAACCCATTCCCAAACATTGCCATGCATATTATTTAACCCAAAAGCGTTGGAAGTATATGAATCAACAACTTGAGTTTTAGCTGGACTATTAGTTATGTTATTTGTGCAGGTGTTGTATGGATAAATCCAAGTGTAATTGGCTTGTGTAAAGTTTAAACAAACCCCTGTATTAAATGGTGTTGTTGTATTAGCCCGGCAAGCATATTCCCATTCGGCTTCAGTAGGTAGGCGACCACCTGCAAAATTAGCAAATTCGGCGGCTCCATACCATGTTACATTCGTTACAGGATTATTTTCATAAGTTGCAACAGGCACCCATTGTAAACCGTTAAAGTGCAAACCAAAATCGTAACTACCAGTACTGGGAAAAATTAGTGGTTGAGATTGATAATTTCCTGTTGAACATATTCCACTACTACCAACGCCTTTTAAATTAAGAAAAGTTGCAAATTGAGCGTTTGTAATTTCGTATTTACTCATACGAAAAGCACTAATTGTAACTTGATGTTCTACTTCGTCAATTTCGTGATTTACTTCAGTTAGTGGGCTTCCCATCGTAAAAGCTCCAGCAGGAATTAAAATAGAAGGAAAAGATGGTTTGTAAAAAATTATACTGTCAACTTCTGCAACTTTATACCAGCCAATTATATTTCCCGATTTCATAATATACATTGTATCGTTTTGGGCTTGTATAATACTAATATTTATAAATATAATACTTAAAAATAATATTATTGTTTTTTTCATTTTAATTTTGAATTTATAGCTTTAAAAATTTTGTTGTTTCAATTTTTGTTCCATTTTTAATAATACATAAATATAAACCTTGAGGTAGCATGTTTAAATTTATATTATATATATTGGTTTGCAAGCTAATTTCTCTTTTTAAAACCTCTTTGCCTTCACTAGAAAATATTGCTATTTCGCCAGATTTGTATCCATCAATTGGCAGTTGGATATTTATAAAATCAATAGTTGGATTTGGGTAAACTAGAATTATTCCATTTGTTTTTTCAACCACTGGAATATTTACAACTAAATCCGTAAAATTCAAATATCGTAAGCTATTTAATGGATATACGTCCGGACTTCCTGTCATTTTGTTAACAATGATATTTCCCGATAAAAAATTAATCTTTTTAATATTACTCAGCGAATAAGTAGTTTGAGTGCCAATAATTTTTTTTACATACATGTTTTGTGCATGTAATCCTGTTATTCCTATTCCAAAATGGATTAATAAATATAATTTAAATAGTCTGTGCAGCATTTTGCGTTAATTAAATTTAAATTAAGTCATTATTTATTCGTTGTTTTTTTATAATGAAGGGTAAAACATCATTCATAACTTATAATTATGTTAAGTGTTCATTGCACCACAAACATTGATAACTTGCCCACTGATATAAGAAGAAAGGTCAGATCCAAGAAATAAACAAAGGTTGGCAACATCTTCAGGTTTCCCTGTACGTCTCAAAGGAATGTCTTTAATCCAGGTTTCCTTGATTTCGGGAGGGAGTTGTGCCGTCATTTCGGTTTCTATAAAACCTGGTGCAATTGCATTGCATCGAATATTTCGAGAACCTAATTCTTGAGCAATTGATTTAGTAAAACCAATGATTCCTGCTTTAGAGGCTGAATAGTTTGATTGACCAGGATTACCGGATCTTCCTACAACAGAACTCATATTTATGATTGAACCAAAGCGTTGTTTCAACATTACTTTTTGCACTGCTTTGGTAAGATTAAATACAGATTTAAGGTTAACATTCATAACTAAATCCCAATCGTTTTCGCTCATACGCATCAATAAACCGTCGCGGGTAATGCCTGCATTGTTCACTAAAATATCAATCTGACCAAAATCTGCAGCAACATCTGTAATTAATTTTTCTGCAGCTTCAAAAGAGGCTGCATTGGAAGCATAAGCTTTTGCATGAACACCCATAGCAATTAACTCATTTTCTAATTTTTCTGCATTTTCATCATAAGCCAAATCAGAAAAGGCAACATTGGCTCCGTTTGACGCAAAAGTAAGAGCAATAGCTTTGCCAATTCCTCTTGAAGCTCCAGTAATTAAAGCTGTTTTTCCTTCTAATAACTTCATCGTTTGTTTTGTTTAATTTAAGGCAAAGATAATGCTTTTTGATGTAACAACAACGAATTTTTGATTTAGCAATTTTAAGATCTATTGATTTATTGATTTTGTAAATGAATTGTTTTGTAATTTAATTATAAAAGAGGTGTCTTTTCGCTTGATTTTTTCAACGACAAGGCATTAAAAAAAGCTATTTTTTAAGGATAGCTTTCATTGATAGAAAATATATTGAATTTTAATAAATTACTGATGAGAATATATTACTGACTTTTGCAATTATTTTTCTTGAGGGTAATTAGAAATAATAGCTTGGCTAAACAAAAGAAAATTTCGATAATAATCATTCTCAGTTTTAATTTCCCTGGTTTTTAAACCATTTTTATTTAAAATAATAGGGAAATCAATTTTAATTTCAGAAGAACATCTGTTTAAGCCCATCAATCCTGAGAAAATTAAAATAAGTGCTGTTGCTTTCATATAAATACTAATTATGTTTTTTATTATGACGAACTAAACCATAAAAAAGTTACATCAAATAAAAAACCTTTCAAAACGTATGCCCGAGATGAAAGGTAAATGATATATTAAAGAATTACTCTAAATTAAAATGGCCAGAAATTATTATCATACCAGATTTCTTCTTTAAGTTCATTATTTATTTTGTGAAGTAAAAGATTATGGCCGGTTTCCCAATCAGCTAACATTTTATACAATTCTTTTTCATTGGTATCGGTAGCTGATTCAGCTCTTTCCGAATAAATTTTAACAGCTCTGGTTTCAAAATCCATGGCTGCTGAAATAGCAGCGGCTTCAAAACTTGCAGCAGAAATTTGTTTTTTTATGTCTTCTGTAAGTATTTTTATAGCAACTTCATCCTGAGGTAACTCATGAACGATCTCGTTTTTAGAAAACTCATTGGTTTTCATATAATGAGAAAATTGACGGGAAAGAAATTTAATATGCTCATCTTCTTCCTCTGCCATCATAGTAAATATTTCTTTAACAGCTTCACTATCTGATTTCTCTGCAACGCTTGCATAAAAAGCTTTACCTCTTCTTTCGAGCAAAATTGCTTCTTTCAAAATGTCGATTACATTCTTGTTTTCCATCTTATTTATATTAAAAATTGAATTTTATATTTAAATTACAAAATTAGCTTTTTTATTTTTCTAAAAACAAAAAAACTAAAAAAGTTTTTAAAACTGTCTTTTTTATTAATTTTGTATGCTATATTAAAAATTGAGGAATAAATATGACACAATCGCTATTAGTAATCCTATTCGAAAACTGGGCTGGTGAAAAAGCCAACAGCATTACATTGTTACCAGCTTCCGGTTCATATCGTAAGTATTATAGAATTAGTGGTTTGACTAAAAATTGTTTAGGTGTATACAATGCCGATAAAAAGGAAAATCTTGCATTTATTGCTTTTTCAATGCATTTTTTATCACATTCTTTAAACGTTCCTCATATTTTTGCTGAAAACAAAGAAGAAAATATTTATTTGATTGAAGATTTTGGGGATGAAACACTTTTCAATAGATTACAGCTTTTACGTTCTCAAACTATTGATCAGGAAGAAATAATTTTGATTTACAAGAAAATAATTGATGAGTTACCTAAATTTCAAATACTTGCATCAAAAAATATGGATTTTGGGTTTTGTTACCCTCGACCAAAATTTGATAAGCAATCCATGCTTTGGGATTTAAACTATTTTAAATATTATTTTTTAAAACTTGCCCAAATACCTTTTGATGAGCAAAGCTTAGAAGAAGATTTTCATGTATTTACTGATTTTTTGCTTGAAACGGAGAGTGATTATTTTTTGTATCGCGATTTCCAGTCAAGAAATATTATGCTGAAAGGTGATGTTCCGTATTTTCTTGATTATCAAGGTGGAAGAAAAGGTAGTTTGCAATATGATATCGCTTCTTTATTGTATGATGCCAAAGCTGATTTAAGCAATGAAACCAGAAGTATTTTATTGCAATATTACCTCGATGAGCTACAAAAATATATTCAATTTGATAAAGAAAAATTTTTAAACTATTATTATGGATATGTAATAATTAGAATTTTGCAAGCAATGGGTGCCTATGGCTTTAGGGGTTTTTATGAAAACAAACCCATTTTTTTACAAAGCATTCCCTATGCAATTCAAAACCTGAACTTTATATTAAAAAATGTAGTTTTGCCTATTCGCATTCCGACATTGTTAAATACTTTGTCTAAACTTTCGGAAACCACAAAAATCAAAAAAATACTCAATTCTCATAAGCTAAAGGTAGTAATGAATAGTTTTTCCTTTAAACATGAAATCCCAATGGATACTTCAGGAAATGGGGGCGGTTTTGTGTTCGATTGCCGTGCACTTCCCAACCCTGGAAGATATGAAGCTTATAAATTACTTACGGGTAAAGATCAGGAAGTAATTAATTTTCTTGAAAATGAGAAAATTGTAAGTCAATTCGTTAACAATGTTTTTGATACAATTTCAATTTCTATTGATAATTATATTGAAAGAGAATTTACAAGCCTGATGATTAATTTTGGTTGTACTGGAGGACAGCATCGTTCGGTCTATTGTGCCGAAAAAATAGCCGAAAAAATCAGAGATAAATACAATTTGAATCCTACAATTCATCACATTGAACAAGAAAAACGTTTAATAAATTTGATCTAATTTAACACCGTTTAGTTTTAATAAAAAAATATGAACACACCTCTCAATCCTACTGAAAGTTATATTGATTCTTCAATTTACGAGCAAACTTATATTTCGCTTAGTTTATCGCTTCAACTTTCATTCAACGAGCTTTCATTTTGTATTAAAGATAAAGTTCAAGACAAATGTCTGGCAATACTTAGTTATTCTTCAATAGAAAAACTAACAATTTCCGGTCTATTGGATTTATTACAGCAATTATTTATTCACCAATCACTTTTGCAAAAGGAGTTTTCTCAGGTAATTTTTAGTTATAAGAACAATACAGTCAAATTCATACCTAAAGCATTGTTTGATGTAAATCAATTACCAACTTATTTTTCCTTGACGCAAGAAGATACAGCGGAGCAAATTATTTTGCATGAATTTTTAAATGAAATTGAAGCTTATTCCATCTCTTTGCTACCTGACAGTATTGAAAAACTTATTAAGAAAAAGTTTACCAACGTTAAGTTTTTTCACAATTCAAGCTGCTTTATAAAATCGGTTTATGTTATGAAAATGATAGAAGATCAAAGGGATATGGCTTTTGTAAACATTATGAATAATGAATTTGAGCTGATTATTATTAAAAAAACCGGATTTCAAATGTATAATTCATTTCGTTTTAAAGTGAAGGAAGATTTTATATATTACCTCCTTTTTGCATTGAAGCAATTTAATTGTGATCCGTTATTATTGAAATTAATAATAATGGGTAAAATTGCAGAAAAATCTTCCATACATCAATTGCTGATAAAATATATTGCCGATGTGAGTTTTTTGCAAAATACTTCTTTACCGAATAAAAATACTCTTTTAGGTGAAATGCCTGATTATTATTATTTTACGCTATTAAATTTAAGCAAATGCGAATAGTTAGCGGTTTTTTAAGAGGAAGAAGATTTAATCCACCAAACAACCTTCCGGTTCGACCTACTACTGATATTGCCAAGGAAAGTTTATTTAATATTTTAAATAATCATCTTGATTTTCATAATGTTAAAGCATTGGATTTGTTTTCAGGAACAGGTAATATTTCTTTAGAATTAATTTCCAGAGGTTGTATTTCTGTTACTTCAATTGATAATAATTTTAAATGTACTGATTTTATCACTAAAACTTCCGAGGCATTTAAAATTGAAAATATTCAAATTTTAAAGACCAATGTTTTCAATTTTTTAAAATTTAATAGTACGCCTTTTGATTTTATTTTTGCTGATCCACCCTATGATATGGAAAATATAGAATCCATT
>CAZCBG010000070.1:0-18110 GCA_964496885.1 uncultured Bacteroides sp.
AGATTTACAGGCTTTCATTTTTTGAATAATCATATTATTCAATTTCCCCTTTGGGATTTTATGCAGCTGAGGTTTTACCTTCCCTCAGTTGTCAAATATAGTCACAAATATACAACATTTAAAACTAATAAACGTAAATATTTTCTGACAGCAAAATTTAAAGTTGGATTGAAATTTTATTAATAACAAAAAAAAGGCATTAGAACTTTATGATTTAATGCCTTTTACATTCAAATACATTGTATATTACAAATATAAGCTTTTAAAAAATATTAAAGATGTATTACATGGGTAACACCATTTACTGTTACGGTAGCATAAGCGTCACAATTTCCATTTCCATAATTAATAATTCTTGTTGGTCTGTTTGTTTGTATGAGCTGAACACTACCACTTACAAAGTAAAAACAAGGCATATGTCTAACCAAAGGAGTTAATATAGTTTTGCTGTATGAACTCCCATTAGGTTTAGTGCCTGTTGAGTTTCCTGTTATTGATACAATGTCATCCCAAATTGTTGGACTCCAGTAGCCTTGCATCCATTCTTTGTTATGAGTAGCATTCCAGCTTAAAGTATCCCCGCTTAATGCGAAAACAATCATACTGTTAACAGTTGTTGTAATATTCCAATGGCCTGCAGTATTACGTCCATTGTTTACTCTAGATCGAGTTCCCATAATATGATTATTGTTGACATAATAATTATTAAAGCTGGTTGAATGAACAGATCCAGAATCTTTATAGTGTTTTAAAAATGAAATAATTATTTCTCCTCTTCGGTATTTCCCATCATTGCATAAACAATTGGTAGAACCGAAATCAATAGTAAGCAAATGAGGTATTGAAATAGTATCCAAAGTTTTAGTTGCACAGGGACTAAGCAAACTATTTCCATTTGTTGTTGAAGCCTTTATTGAAGATGAAAAACTTGTATAAGCCTCGTCGGCAATCTGATCAATATTTTCAAATGTCATTTGAGCAATTGCTTCATTTTGTGAAGTAGCGACTAACTCGTCAGTATTCGTTTTATTTTGTGGGGTTGCAATGTCTTTATTACAAGCAGTAAAAAAAAGACCTGCTGAAATGATAACGGAAGCGATAGTTAAAATCTTTGTTTTCATATTTTGGTGTTTTTATATTTGAAATTTAGATTTAATTTTTAATAAATGGTTTAATTTCGAGGACAAAAGTAATGTTAAAAAATGTTAAGAGGTTAAGTTTTTGAACTGCTGCTTATTACATACCTTCAAATATATTAAAATAATAGTTTACTAAAATCTTATGCAAAGCTAAGGCCTTATTTTTTTACTGACCGAATCATTAGCATTTAGAGAAAGAAAAAAAATATTGTATATCTTTGCCTTATGGTTATAGCTTATTTCTTGCCTATTTGTATGAACAAGAAAAAAATCTATATTTAATCATTCCTTAACTTTGTTTGAATACAACACTTTTATGAAACCCGAAACAGCTATACAAAATCACCAATGCCGTCCCGATTGTGGAGCATGTTGTATTGTTCCTTCTATATCCTCTCCTATTCCCGGAATGCCTCAGGGCAAAGCTATGAATACAAGGTGCATTCAGCTAAGCGACAATTTACTTTGCAATATATTCAACAAACCTGAGCGCCCCAATGTATGCAGAAATTTTAAATTTGACAAAGATATATGCGGAAATTCTCAGCAAGAGGCAATGAGAATCATGAGCGAACTTGAATAAAAAATTTATCAGATTTGAATATCACCACATTTTCAAATCATCAAAAATATTATATCAACAACCTCTAATTCCCCAAAGTTGTTAAACATTCATTGTTAATAATTAAATTTCACCGTAAAAATAAATCGCACATAATAGCGTAATTTTATAACCAAATTCAATTATTACAACCATGCGCAAAATAGCATTTATAATTACTTTAGCCCTTTTAAGCCTTAATTTTTTGCTAGCACAAAAAACGGCCGTTTACAAACAACCAACTTCCACCTATCGCAATGCCATTGAACTTTTTGAGAAAGAAAAATTTGGGGCTGCCCGTGAAATGTTCAAAAAGGTTATACAGCAAATCAATGATAATAAATCCATTATTACTGCAGATGCCAGGTATTTTGCAGCCTTGTGTGCAGCTGAATTATTCAACAAAGATGCCGAATATGAATTGAATAGCTTTATCAACAATTACCCTGAAAACTCAAAAATCAACCTTGCCTGGTTCCGTTTAGGAAGTTACCAGTATGCAATTGGATCCTATAAAACCGCAGTTTTATCTTTCGAAAAAGTTGATATTTACGACCTCTCAAGCATTCAACTTATTGAATATTATTTTAAAAAAGGTTATGCAAATTTCGTGAATCAAGAATTCGAAAAAGCAAAAAAAAGTTTTGCTGAAATTAAAGGTGGAAAATCGCAGTATACTGCAGCTGCAGCATACTATTATGCACACATTCTTTATAAAGAAAAGAATTACCAAACAGCCCTTCAACATTTTGAAAAACTATTAAAAGACGAAAACTTCGGCTCGATTGTCCCCTACTATATTACCCAGATCTACTACCTTCAAGGGAAATACGATGATTTACTGAAAATGGCACCAGATTTACTAAAAACATCTACACCCAAAAGAGCACCTGAAATTGCCAGACTGATTGGGGAATCTTATTATAAAACCAATCGCTTCGTTGAAGCCATTCCCTATTTAAAACTTTATCAGGATAAAGCTACGGTTCACATCGAACGTCAAGACAATTACCAGTTAGCTTATGCTTATTACAAAGCCGGAATCTGTGATACAGCTATTGTAGAGTTTAAAAAAATGATTACCGAAGATGATTCCCTTACACAAAATGCACAATACCATTTGGCAGATTGTTATGTTAAAACCAATCAAAAGAAATTTGCCCGTACGGCTTTTTTATCTGCCTATAAATTAGGCTTCAATAAGACAATCGTTGAAGATGCATTGTTTCAATATGCTAAATTATGCAATGAACTTTCTATCAATCCTTACAACGATGCCATTGAGTCTTTCAATAAATATATCAAGGACTATCCAAAATCATCCCGCATCGATGAAGTAAATGCCTATTTGGTAAATATCTATCTTTCATCAAAAAACTACAAAGACGCTTTGTATTCAATTGAAAACATTCAAAAGAAAGACAGCCGTCTACTCGAAGCTTATCAGAGAATTGCTTTCAATCGTGCAGTAGAATTGTTTAACGAGAAGAAAATTGAAGAAGCACAAATCCTTTTTAAAAAAGCCATCGACAACGATTACAACGACCCTTTGGTGGCATTGAGTTATAACTGGATGGGTGAAGCTTTTTATCGATTAAAAGACCAAGAAAGTTCGCTAAAATCGTATAAAAAATTCCAGGTTTCTGCAGGTGCTTATAGTTTATCTGAATACAATACGTCCAATTACAATATAGGATATATTTATTTTCAGCAAAAAAATTATGTAGAAGCTTTGTCTTATTTCAAAAAATTCAATCTGAATGCTAAAGATGAAAACACAATTATTAAAAATGATGCTTTACTTCGAACAGCAGACTGTTATTTTATTACAAAAGAATACGCCAACGCTATAGAAAACTACGATAAAGCCATCGCACTTAAGCAGCCTGACAATGATTATGCCTTGTATCAAAAAGCCTTATCATTGGGTGCTCAAGGTAAATTCGAAGCAAAGACGACTACACTGGCTACAATGCTAAGTAATCATAAAAAATCAACCTACCTGGCAGCAGCTATTTTTGAATTGGCTGGCACTTATCTGATCGTTGAAAATAACGAAAAGGCATTGCAATACTATGAAGAAATTACAACCAATTACCCCAATAGCTCATATGCCAAAGAAGCCTTGCTAAAAATTGGTTTGATCCATTACAATATGCGTCACAACGACCTTGCAGTGCAAACGCTGGATAAAGTGATTAAAAAATACCCTGGAACCACCACAGCTAAAGAAGCTTTGATAACCATGCGTAACATTTATGTTGAAATGAATAAAGTTGATGAATTTATTGATCTCGTAAAATCTTATCCATCAACCAATATCAGTACCGAAGAACAAGATTCTATTACCTATATTGCCGTTGAAAACCGCTATATGGATGGCGATTGCGAAAAAGCAACAACAGGTTTTGCTAACTATATCAAAAAATTCCCTTCCGGTGCATTTTTAATTGAAGCTAATTTTTACAAAGCAGAATGCAATTACAAATCAGGAAATATTACCGATGCATTGAAATCTTATGAATATGTGCTTTCAACTCCGAAATGTAAATTTTCCGAAAAAGCTTTACTTAATTCAGCTGATATTGCTTACAAACAAAAGAATTACGAAAAAGCACTGACATATTACCAATGTCTGGATACAACTGCAGAATTCAACAACAACATATTAACTGCCCGTATCGGGATCATGCGAAACAGTTATCTATTAAATAAATATACTTTAGCTATTTCAATTTCTAAGATTTTGCTTAATTCACCAAAAATTTCTAACGAATACATTGACGAAGCCCATTATACCATTGCTAAATCAGCGATGGCAACAGACAGTATTTCAATTGCTCAAACAGAATTTGGCATACTAACAAAATCAAAAAACGGAGAAGTTAGTGCAGAAGCAAAATATTACATTGCATTGATACAATACAAAATGGGCAATTTCACCAAAGCCGAAAGCATCATCTATGAATACATCAGTGCTGCACCTTCGAGTGAATACTGGTTGGCAAAGATTTTGATTTTATGGTCAGATATATATGTTCAGCAAGCTAATTATCCACAAGCAAAAGCTACATTACAAAGTATTATTGACAAATATGAGGGCGTTGAACTAGTAAAAATTGCAAATGAAAAATTCAATGCCATTCTTGCTTTGGAAAAACAAGCAGTTGATACTAAGAAAAAAGAAGTTGAAAGTAAAGAAAAAGAAAATGAAATTAAGATTAATATTGATAAAAACAACGACAACGGCAATCCAAAGCCAAACAATCAAAATTTTTAATCTTTTAATGAAAATTTGTTTAACATTTTAAATTTATAATAATGCCAAGAAAACATTTCAATACAAATATTAGCTATCAATTTTTACTCCTCTTTTGCATTGGGTTAATGAGTTTCAGTGTATCGGGCCAGATAGATAATAAAAATGAAGTTACCGTTATTGCTGCTTACGAACCTACTATTTCAGATGCAATTAAACTTAACTTCAGCCCAAGTATCCGAGATTCGATTTTTGAACTCCCCAAATTCAGCTATGGAATACAATCGACTCAGATTCTCACCAATTTTCATATAGACCCAATTAAACCTGCTAAAATTGTGGGAGAACCTATCACTAAATTATACAATTACCTTGTTAAAGCTGGTTTTGGTACTTATACAACCCCTTATTTTGAGTTTTTTGCCAATTCGGCCAGGTCAAAAACCTATGCTATTGGTTTACATGCCAAACATCTTTCATCTACAGGAAGCATCATTGAATACGGAAACAGTAATTATTCTGACAATGAAATAGAATTGTATGGACGAAGTTATTTTAAAAAAGCCACCCTGGATGCTGAGGTCTTCTTTCATCGTGATGTAGTTCATTATTATGGTTTTAAAACAGCTGATTTTCCTAATTTAAACGAAGAAAAAACCAGGCAGCGTTATACTCTGTTTGGGTTCAACACAACATATAGCAGTAATTACCTGGATTCTAACTTAATGAATCACCAGATTTCGCTTGGTTTTTCAAATTTATCCGATTTCTATTCCAGCCATGAAAACAATATTAAATTAGGTGCAAATCTAGATAAAACACTTATAATCTTCGATTTTACCGAAAAACAATGCCTTGGCTTGAATTCCAGTCTTGATTACTATAACAATGGAAGAAGTGCACTGGCAAGTAGCAATAGTATGATACTTAGTTTAAAGCCTTTTATTAGCACTCACTATAACGAATATACTTTTTCAGTAGGTTTAAATGCAAATATTGGAACAACAACAGGAGCTGCCAGCAAACTTTATCTTTATCCTGATATTGAAGCAAGTTTTGCAGTTATTCCCAAAATAATAAAAGTTTATGCTGGAATCACAGGAGGTTTGACAAAAAACAGTTTTAAATCTATTTCCGATGAAAACCCGTATATAAACACCAATGCTCCTTTGGGTTTTGCCAATAAACAATTTGAAATTTATGGCGGAATCAATACCAGTTTAACGAAATCTATTGATTTAAACGCCAGTATTTCCAATGCCACAACCGATAATATGCCTTTGTTTGTAAATGATACGATTAATGCTGCCCATAATACGTTTACAGTGGTATACGATAAAGTTAATCTACTTAAAATCAGTGCTAGCTTGTTGTTTAAATATGACGAAAAAATGAACATTGCATTGGCAGGAAATCTTTATCGTTATTCTACCAATATGGAAGCAGAAGCTTGGCATAAACCCGGGTTTGATGCTTCTCTAACAATACGCTATAACATAGGCAATAAAATAATTTGTCGGGCAGAAGTCTACGCTTTTACAAAAATGTATGCCAAGACTTTTGTAAACAATATCATGAAATCAGAAACTATTAGTGGAATGGCAGATTTAAATTTTGGACTCGAATACCGATACTCAAAGATACTTTCAGGTTTTATCAACCTAAATAACTTAGGTGCCATGCGCTATCAAAACTGGTACAATTATCCCAATCAACGCTTTAGTTTGATGGCAGGACTTACTTATGCATTTTAACTAAATGACAACTTTTTAAAATTGAGATATTCTAATAAGCAGTTAAGCTTTAATTTACAAAGGCAGTCCTGAAAATCCAAGACTGCCTTTATTATTAAATTTAATTCAATTTGATTCAGAATATCTATTTTATATATTTAAAATTCTTGCCTAAATATACAGCAGCCTCACCTAAATTTTCTTCGATTCTTAATAGCTGATTGTATTTGGCAATGCGTTCAGAACGGCAGGCTGAACCTGTTTTAATAAGACCGGTATTTAATGCAACAGCTAAATCGGCAATGGTTGTATCTTCAGTCTCTCCAGAACGGTGGCTCATAACAGCAGTATAAGAATTACGGTAAGCCATTGTTACTGCATTGATAGTTTCGGTTAAAGTACCTATCTGGTTTACTTTTACCAAAATTGAATTAGCTACACCTTTATTGATACCATCCTGTAATCTTTTTACATTGGTAACAAATAAATCATCCCCTACCAATTGAATTTTATGTGTCATTCTTTCAGTCATCATTTTCCAACCAGCCCAATCATCTTCGGCCATCCCATCTTCAATAGAGATGATAGGATATTTATTTACCCAATTATCCCAGTAATCAACCATTTGAGCAGGTGTCAATTTATCACCTGTAGATTTATGGAGATGATAAACATTTTCTTCAGGAATAAAATACTCAGAAGATGCTGGATCCAGCGCAATATAAATGTCTTCTCCTGCTTTGTAACCTGCTTTTTCAATTGCCTGAAGAATAAGAGTAACTGCTTCTTCATTGGATTTCAAATTAGGCGCAAAACCACCTTCGTCACCCACATTGGTAGAATAGCCCTGTTTTTTCAGAACGTCCTTTAAATGATGGAAAACTTCGGTCCCCATGCGAATGGCATCACTAAATGTAGGCGCACCAACCGGCATAATCATAAATTCCTGAAAATCGATGCTATTGTCAGCATGGGAACCTCCATTGAGGATATTCATCATTGGGATAGGAAGCGTATTCGCATTCACTCCCCCAATATAACGGTACAAATACTGACCTGATTCTTCTGCAGCAGCTTTGGCAACAGCCAGAGAAACACCAAGTATAGCATTCGCACCCAAATTAGCTTTATTGTGCGTGCCGTCTAACTCAATCATTTTCTGGTCAATAGCGATTTGTTCAGAAACAAACATACCTTTTAATTCTTCATTCAGTGTTTTGTTTACATTTTGAACTGCTTTTAACACACCTTTCCCCAAAAAATGTTTTTTATCACCATCGCGTAACTCAATAGCTTCATGAATACCGGTGGAAGCGCCTGAAGGAACAGCAGCCCTACCAATAATACCTTCGGTGGTCATAACTTCAACTTCAATAGTTGGATTTCCTCTCGAATCCAAAATCTGTCTTGCTAAAATATTCAGTATTGCACTCATATAATATGTTTTTTATAAATAATTTCTTCTTCAAAAGTAGTTAAAAAAATATTCGCAGGCATAAAAAAAAGGATAAAGTTTGCATCACTTTATCCTTTTTTTTTATTTTAATATAAGAACTAAACTTCTTTATTTTCTTCTTCGGTTGTAGGAGTTTCTTGTTCTTCAGTTTCAACGTGTGTTTCTTCAATAATTGGTTCTTCAACTTTTGGAGTTGCAACCGCTTTGGGTGGTGCAGCAACGGCATCCGTTGTTTTTTTAGCTCTTTTTCTGCGACTTGATTTTGAAGTAGCTTCTTCTTTTGCTTTCAGTAGATTTTCGTTATAATCAACCAATTCAATAATGCACATATTTGCATTGTCACCTAAACGTGAACCAGTTTTAAGAATGCGTGTATAACCACCAGGTCTGTCAGCTATTTTAACAGAAATATCTCTGAATAACTCAGTTACTGCTTCTTTGCTTTGCAAATAACTAAATACAGTTCTGCGTGAGTGAGTAGAGTCGTCTTTTGATTTGTTCAGTAAAGGTTCAACATAAACTCTTAGTGCTTTTGCTTTAGCAAGTGTAGTAGCAATTCTTTTATGAAGGATTAAAGAAGTTGCCATATTCGCCAGCATGTGTACTCTGTGAGAATGAGTTCTTCCTAATTTATTAATTTTTTTTCCGTGTCTCATTTCGATTAATCTTTATCTAATTTATATTTTGCAATGTTCATTCCAAATTCCAGATTTTTACTTTTCACCAACTGTTCCAGCTCGGTTAAAGATTTTTTACCAAAATTTCTGAACTTTAACAAATCGTTTCTATTAAATGATACCAATTCTCCTAAAGTATCAACTTCTGCTGCTTTCAAGCAATTGAGGGCTCTAACAGAAAGATCCATATCTACTAATTTCGTTTTAAGTAATTGACGAATATGAAGTGTATTTTCGTCAAATTCTTCTGATATAGCCTTTTCTTCTGTATCCAGCGTAATTCTTTCGTCAGAGAAAAGCATGAAGTGATGGATCAGTATTTTTGCTGCTTCTTTAAGCGCTTCTTTTGGATGAATAGATCCGTCAGTTTTAATCTCGAAAATTAATTTTTCGTAATCGGTTTTTTGTTCAACCCTGTAATTATCAATCGTAAATTTTACATTTTTGATAGGTGTGTGAATTGAGTCGATGCAAATTGTACCAATGTTATCATTTGCATTTTTGTTTTCTTCTGCAGGCACATAACCTCTTCCTTTGTTAATAGTAAACTCAATGTTTAATTTAACAGAAGATTCCATGTTACAAATCACCAATTCAGGATTTAAAACCTGAAATCCATTTAGAAATTTATTGATATCTCCGGCTTTAAATGTATCCTGACCAGAAATATTTACTTGAATTCTTTCGTTGTTTACATTTTCAATCTGGCGTTTAAAACGAATTTGTTTTAAGTTAAGAATGATTTCTGTAACATCTTCAACAACGCCTTTAATGGAAGAAAACTCTTGCTCAACGCCTTCGATTTTTACAGTAGTAATTGCAAATCCTTCTAATGAGGATAACAATATACGACGCAAAGCGTTCCCGACTGTAATTCCGTAGCCGGGCTCTAAGGGACGAAATTCAAATACGCCTTGAAAATCATCTGCTTCTATCATTACAACCTTATCAGGTTTTTGAAAAGCTAATATTGCCATTTAGTTAATTTTTTCTGATTTTTATTAAATAAATTGTTGAAGCTTAAAACAACAATTTTAAAAATTTCAATATAAAAATTGCAGTCAATTTTATTTAGAGTACAATTCGACGATGAGTTGTTCCTTGATATTTTCAGGAATCTCATCTCTTTCAGGATAGTTAAGGAATTTACCGGTTAAAGTTTTTACATCCCATTCTAACCAAGAATTTTGATTTACTCTAGAAGCAACAGAATTTGTAATAACTTCCATTGATTTTGATTTTTCTCTAACAGCAATTATCTCGCCTGATTTTAATGTATAAGAAGGTATATTCACAACTTTACCATTAACAGTGATATGACGATGAGAAACCAATTGACGGGCAGCACTTCTGGTTGGCGCAATTCCTAAACGAAAAACTACGTTGTCTAAACGAGATTCGATAAGTTGCAACAGATTTTCACCAGTGATCCCTTTTTTATGAGCTGCTTTATGAAATACGTTTCTAAATTGTTTTTCTAAAATACCATAGGTATATTTAGCTTTCTGCTTTTCCTGTAATTGAAGACCATATTCTGATTGTTTTGATCTTCTTTTTGTAGCACCATGTTGTCCGGGAGGATAATTCTTTTTTTCAAAAGAACGATCAGGTCCGAAAATTGGATCTTTAAATCTTCTTGCTATTTTGGTTTTTGGCCCTATATATCTTGCCATAATCTTTATATTGTTATGATGATTCTTAAATTTTTCCTGAAAAACTCAGCTCCTATTAAACTCTTCTTCTTTTAGGAGGTCTGCAACCATTGTGTGGTAAAGGTGTTACATCTTGTATTTCCATTACTTCAATGCCAGCTCCGTGTATGGTTCTGATGGCGGATTCTCTGCCAGCACCAGGTCCTTTAACGTAAGCTTTCACTTTGCGTAATCCTAAGTCAAAAGCAACTTTTGAACAATCTGTTGCAGCCATTTGTGCAGCATAAGGTGTGTTCTTTTTAGAACCTTTAAAACCCATTTTTCCGGCTGATGCCCAGGAAATAACCTGACCGGCATTATTTGTCAATGAAATAATGATGTTGTTAAAAGAAGCATTGATGAATGCTTTACCCAAGGGTTCTACTTTTACAACTCTTTTTTTTGTAACTTTAGCAGTTTTTGCCATATTTACTCTTATTTAAACTTCTTAATTATACAATAAAAACTAATTATTAACCTTTAGGTGCCTTTTTCTTGTTAGCAACAGTTTTCTTTCTTCCTTTTCTGGTTCTGGCATTATTTTTAGTGCTTTGACCTCTTGAAGGCAAACCAATACGATGTCTGATTCCTCTGTAACATCCAATGTCCATAAGACGTTTGATATTGAGTTGTACTTCTGAACGAAGTGCACCTTCTACTTTGAATGAATCATTAATGATGGTACGTATAGCATTTTGCTCATCATCGTCCCAATCGTTTACTTTTTTATTAACGTCGATACCGGCTTCTTTTAAAATTTTTTGAGCAGAGGATTTCCCTATGCCAAATACATAAGTTAAGCCTATTTCTCCCCGTTTATTTTTCGGTAAATCTATTCCTGCAATTCTTGCCATAAAATGATTTGTATTTTACAGATTAATTATTTTGTTTATCCTTGTCTTTGTTTGTACTTCGGATTCTTTTTATTGATAACATAAATTACTCCTTTTCTGCGAACTATTTTGCAGTCAGGGGTCCTTTTTTTAACAGATGTTCTAACTTTCATTGTTGTTGATTTTATTATTATTTATACCTGAATGTTATTCTTCCTTTTGATAAATCATAAGGAGACATTTCAAGCTGTACCTTATCACCCGGTAGTATCTTGATATAATGCATCCGCATTTTACCAGAAATATGAGCTGTAATAACATGTCCATTTTCCAATTCAACACGAAACATTGCATTTCCTAAGGATTCGGTAACCGTTCCGTCGAGTTGAATTGATGTTTGTTTTGCCATTTAGCCTTTTTTTAGTTATTTATTTTTGCCAGTACTTTTTCAATTTCTTCAAAGCTTGATAATATCTCAGCTTTACCTTTTCTTACTACCACATTGTGTTCATAATGAGCAGAAGGTAATCGATCAGCTGTTCTGATGGTCCACCCGTCGCGTTCTTGTATTACATTCCGAACTCCTAAGTTAATCATAGGTTCAATTGCTATAACCAATCCTAACTGTAACTTCATTCCACTACCCTGTTTCCCATAATTAGGTACTTCCGGTTTCTCGTGAAGTTTACGTCCAAGTCCATGCCCTACAAGATCTCTAACAACAGAATAGCCTAAACTTTCAACATAAGTTTGTATTTCAAATCCTATATCACCTACTCTTTTGCCTTCAACAGCAGCGTTAATACCTCTGTAAAGTGATTCTTTGGTGGCTTCCATTAATTTAAGCTTAACTTCGCTAACATTTCCTACTGCAAATGTGTAGGCAGAATCACCGTAAAATTCATTTTTCAAGGTTCCGCAATCTATTGAAACAATATCACCATCTTCTAATATTCGATTACCTGGTATTCCATGAACTACTTCATCGTTAACCGAAATACACAAAGTGTGCTTAAACCCATTGTATCCTTTAAATCCCGGTACAGCACCATGACTTCTAATGAAATCTTCAGCTAATTTATCGAGAAACAAGGTTTCGACACCAGGTTTAACATGTTTAGCAATTTCTGCTAAGGTTTTCCCAACAAGTAAAGAACTTTCTCTTATTAATTCAATTTCTTCTTCCGTTTTATAATAAATCATGGAAATAAATTCTATGCAGTTTAAGCAGTCATACCTGTAGAAGTTCTTCCTTTTATTCTGCCAGATTTTGTTAATCCGTCGTAATGACGCATTAATAAATGGCTTTCAATTTGTTGAAGCGTATCCAATACAACACCCACCAAAATAAGTAAGGAAGTTCCACCATAAAACTGTGCAAATTGTGAGTTAACACCAAATAATCTAACAATTGCCGGCATTACAGCTACAAAAGCCAAGAACAAAGATCCAGGTAAAGTTATTTTTGACATTACATCATCTAAGAATTCAGCAGTCTTTTTACCAGGTTTTATGCCAGGTATAAATCCACCGTTCTTTTTCATATCCTCAGCCATCTGGTTAGGGTTAATAGTAACAGCAGTATAAAAATAGGTAAAAGCAACAATCATAAATGCGAAAACAAAATTATACCAAAACCCATTAAAATTTGAAAAGACTGCAACAAAACCTGATAAAGATTCAGAAGCTGCAAATCCTGCAAGTGTTATAGGAATAAACATAATTGCCTGTGCAAAAATAATCGGCATTACACCAGCAGCATTTACTTTTAAAGGAATATACTGACGCACACCACCGTATTGTTTATTTCCAACAATTCTTTTAGCATATTGTACAGGAATTTTTCGAGTTCCCTGTACCAATAATATCGTTATTAAAATTACTAACACCAATACCACCAATTCAACAAGGAAAATTACCAATCCACCACCTTGTTCTTCCATTCTTGAAATAAATTCACCAAATAAAGCAAAAGGTAATCGGGCAATAATCCCAACCATGATCAGCATAGAAATACCATTACCAATACCTTTGTCGGTAATTTTTTCACCCATCCACATTACGAATAATGTACCGGCTATCAATATAACTACCGAAGAAATATAGAAAAAGAAAGTAGGAGGTGTTCCGTTAAAAGGTGCAATAGCAGTAGGCATATTGCCTAACTGATGAACTAAGTTCGCTATATAACCAGGGGCTTGAAAACCAGTAATAACAACCGTTAAGTAACGGGTTAACTGATTGATTTTTTTACGACCACTTTCACCTTCTTTCTGTAATTTTTGGAAATAAGGAATTGCCATACCCAACAACTGAATAACAATAGATGCAGAAATATAAGGCATAATACCAAGTGCAAAAACAGATGCATGAGAAAAAGCACCCCCAGAAAACATATTGAGCAAGCCAAGAATTCCACCACTTGATTGACTTTTCAATGCACCCAATTGATTAGGGTCAACACCAGGTAATACTACATAAGAACCAAAGCGATAGATTAAAACAATCCCAATAGTATATAATATACGTTTGCGTAGTTCTTCAATTTTGTAGATATTCTTTATTGTCTGTATAAATCTTTTCATGTAATATGAGTTATATAGTTGTTGCTACTCCACCATTTGCTTCAATCGCTTTTTTAGCAGTTTCGGTAAAAGCGTGAACTGTAACTTCTAATTTTGCTTTTAATTCACCTCTACCTAAAATTTTAACAAAGTCATTTTTAGAAATAAGACCATTTTCTTTTAAAACGTCTAAATTGATAACTTGTAAATTTTTAGTTTCAGCTAATCTTTGTAAAGTGTCAATGTTTATTCCATTGTATTCTTTACGGTTGATATTTTTAAAACCAAATTTTGGTACTCTTCTGTAAATAGGCATTTGACCACCTTCAAAACCGAATTTACGAGAATAACCTGATCTTGATTGAGCTCCTTTGTTACCTCTTGTAGCGGTACCACCTTTACCTGAGCCCTGGCCTCTGCCAATCCTTTTGCATGATTTTACTGAACCTCTTGCCGGTTTAAGATTACTTAAATCCATAATATCTTAATAGTTAATCGTTTATTACTAAATTTCTTCTATGCTCAACAAATGTTTAACTTTATTGATCATTCCTTCTACTTGCGGAGTTAATTCTTTTTCAACAACACGATGCATTTTTTTGATACCTAATGCAACTAATGTGCGTTTTTGACGTGCTGGTTTATCAATACCGCTTTTGATTTGTTTTATTTTAACTTTTTTCATAGCTTAATTATTTTGGTATTTATTAACCGTTAAAAACTTTGTCTAAATCAATACCTCTCATTTTTGCAACCATATATGGATCTTTCAATTGAACCAAAGCGTCGATTGTAGCTTTAACTACACTATGAGGGTTAGATGATCCTTTAGATTTTGCAAGTACATCTCTTACGCCAACACTTTCTAAAACAGCACGCATAGCACCACCAGCGATAACACCGGTACCAGGAGCTGCAGGTTTAAGAAAAACTTTTGCACCACTATATTTCCCTAATTGTTCGTGAGGTAAAGTACCTTTAAGAATAGCAACTTTTACTAAATTTTTCTTAGCATCATCTACACCTTTAGCAATTGCTGCAGTTACTTCTTTGGCTTTTCCCAAACCATAACCTACTACTCCGTTTTCGTTTCCAACTACAACAATAGCTGAAAAGCTGAAGGTTCTACCCCCTTTGGTAACTTTGGTTACTCTATTAATACTAACTAATCTGTCTTTAAATTCGATTTCGCTAGATTTTACTCTTTTTACGTTTATGTCTGCCATAATTATATTAGAATTTTAAACCGCCTTCTCTGGCTGCTTCAGCCAATGTTTTTACTCTACCGTGATATAAATAACCATTTCTGTCGAAAACAACAGTTGAAATGCCTGCTTCTAGGGCTCTTTGAGCTATAGTTTGCCCAATAATTTTAGATTTTTCTATTTTGGTAACTTTAGCGTCAACAAATGATTTCTCCATTGTTGATGCAGTAGTAATAGTTGTACCATTTGAATCATCAATAATTTGAGCATAGATTTCTTTATTACTTCTGAAAACCGATAATCTTGGACGTTCTGAAGTACCTAGAATCACTTTCCTGATTCTTTTTTTGATACGAAATCTTCTGAATTCTTTTCTATTCTTTAGTGCCATCCTTTTAGGATTTTATATATTTTTAATTTTTATTTACTTGATGCTGCTTTACCGGCTTTCTTTCTAACAACTTCACCCATAAATCTGATACCTTTTCCTTTGTATGGTTCTGGTTTTCTCAAAGAACGAATCTTTGTGGAAACCTGTCCTAACAATTGTTTATCATGAGATTTTAAGATTATTGTCGGATTTTTCCCTCTTTCTGCAGTAGTTTCAACTTTTACTTCTATTGGAAGTTCCATAAAAATATTATGTGAGTATCCTAAAGCAAGTTCTAAAACTCTGCCATCTGTAGATGCTTTGTAACCAACTCCAATAATTTCCTGTACAGATGAAAATCCTTCGGATACACCTTTTACCATGTTAAAAATCAGAGATCTGTATAAACCATGTAAAGCTCTGTGTCTGTTTTGGTCAGTAGGTCTAACGACAGTAATTTTAGCATCCTCCAAATTAATATCTATAGTAATTGCTGGATCGACGTTTTGTTCTAATGTGCCTAAAGGTCCTTTAACGGTAACAAGATTTTTATCCGAAACTGTGATAGTAACTCCTTTTGGTAATTGAATTGGTAATTTCCCTATTCTTGACATTTTATTTCTCCTCTTTTAGCTTATGTAACATAAAACTTCACCACCAACATGTTTGGTTTTGGCTTCTTTATCTGTCATCACGCCATGTGATGTTGAAAGTATTGCGATACCTAAACCATTCATTACTCTAGGTAATTTTTCGGCACCCACATATTTTCTTAAACCAGGACTACTAACTCTTTGCAAGCTATTAATAGCTGAAATTTTAGTAACAGGATGAAATTTTAATGCTATTTTAATGATTTGTGGTAA
The DNA here is from genome assembly GCA_964496885.1 of uncultured Bacteroides sp. Taxonomy (GTDB): domain Bacteria; phylum Bacteroidota; class Bacteroidia; order Bacteroidales; family JACABE01; genus JACABE01. Next base: position 16,395 of record CAZCBG010000070.1, read on the forward strand.
AGTTTCTTCTTCAAATTTGTAGTTTAAGATATAACCTTTATCAAATAAGATTTTAGTCATCTCTTTTTTTAATTTTGACGAAGGAATCTCAACAACCCTGTGTTTTGCCATTACGGCATTTCTGATTCTTGTTAAGTAATCTGCTATAGGATCAGTGACCATTTTATATTGTATTAAATTATTATTTTTATAAAAAAATTAATTTACCAACTTGCTTTTGTAATGCCGGGGATTAAACCTGCTAAAGCCATTTCTCTGAAATTGATACGAGAAATACCAAATTGACGCATGTAGCCTTTAGGTCTGCCAGTTAATTTGCATCTGTTGTGCAATCTAACCGGTGAAGCGTTTTTAGGCAATTTTTGTAAACCGATATAATCTCCGGCTTCTTTTAAAGCAGCTCTTTTAGTAGCATATTTGGCAACTAATTTCTGTCTTTTAACTTCTCTTGCTTTTACTGACTCTTTTGCCATCTTATTGTTGTTTATTTTGGTTTTTAAATGGTAATCCAAATTGTTTCAATAAAGCTAAAGCTTCTTTATCATTCGTAGCTGTAGTAACAAATGTTATATCCATACCACTGATTTTGCTTAATTTTTCGATATTGATTTCAGGAAAAATAATTTGTTCTGTGATACCAAAAGTATAATTACCTCTGCCATCAAAGCCTTTGTCATTGATCCCTCTAAAGTCACGAACACGTGGAATAGAAACTGAAACTAATCTATCTAAGAATTCGTACATTCTTTCGCCTCTTAACGTAACTCTAACACCTACAGGCATACCTTTACGTAATTTGAAGTTTGAAATATCTTTACGAGATTTTGTTGGAACAGCTTTTTGACCAGCGATCATTGACATTTCATCAATTCCGTTATCAATTTGTTTTTTATCAGCTATAGCAGATCCAATTCCCTGGTTTAAGGCAATTTTTACTAAACGTGGCACCTGCATTGAAGATTTGTACTCAAACTCTTTAATAAGCGCTGGTACGATTTCTTCGTTATATTTTGTTTTTAATCTTGGTATATAGCTCATTATTTGATTACCTCCCCTGATTTTATAGAATAGCGAACTAATTTTTCTGATTTAGTGTCCAGTTTTCTACCGATTCTTGTTGCATTGCCTTTGGCGTCAACAATCATCAGGTTAGAAATATGAACCGGCGCTTCTTGTTTAACAATACCACCTTGAGTGTTTTTAGCATTTGGTTTGGTATGTTTGCTTACTAAGCTGATTCCTTCAACAATAGCAGTGCTGTCTTTGGCATTAATAACCAGAACCTTGCCCTGCATTCCTCTGGAATTACCAGCCAAAACCTTTACGGTATCACCCTTTTTTATATGTAATTTAGCGTTCATATACTTTTTTTTTAACGTTAAAGCACTTCAGGTGCTAATGAAACGATTTTCATAAACTGTTTTTCTCTTAACTCTCTGGCAACAGGTCCAAAAATACGGGTTCCTCTTAATTCTTCAGTTGCAGTAAGAAGAACTATCGCGTTATCGTCAAATCTGATATATGAACCATCACTTCTTCTAACTTCTTTTTTTGTTCTCACTACAACAGCTTTTGAAACTGTTCCTTTTTTTACGTTGCCTGAAGGTAAAGCATCTTTGATAGTAACAATAATTTTGTCACCTATAGATGCATATCTTTTCCTAGTACCTCCCAGTACTCTGATACACAAGGCGCTTTTAGCCCCACTGTTATCAG
>CAZCBG010000071.1:0-17350 GCA_964496885.1 uncultured Bacteroides sp.
CTGCAGCTATCAAATGCATGTCGGATATTATTTGTACTTCTGGTAATGCTGTTCATATTGTAAATTCATTACCCAAAGATGAAAAGATAATTTTTGCACCTGATAAAAATTTAGGTGCATATATTAATACGATAAGCGGACGTAATATGGTATTGTGGGATGGTGTATGCGAAGTACATAATATTTTGAAAAAAGAGAAAATTATTGAACTTAAAATAAATAATCCAGATGCTAAACTGATTGCTCATCCTGAATGTGATGCTGCTGTATTGGAATTAGCTGATTTTATTGGATCAACTACAGCTTTATTAGGTTTTACGAATAGGAGTGAGGCTAAAAAATTTATTGTGGCTACCGAAACTGGTATTTTACACCAAATGAAAAAAGAATCACCTAACAAAGAATTTATCATCGTTCCGGCTGATGAAACCTGCTCCTGCAACGATTGCCCCTATATGAAGCTTAATACCATGGAAAAACTATATTTTGCCATGAAAAATGAACAGCCTGAAATTACACTTCCGCAAGATGTTATTGAGCAAGCTAAAAAGCCAATTATAAGGATGCTGGAGATTTCGAGAGCGTTGAAATTAATTTAGTTTTGTTTTTAAATATTGTTTTGTAATTGGTTCATTATATACAATACCTCACTATTTTTTAGAATTTGCTACCTTTGCAAAAAAAAACAATACGTGATTTCTATTAATAAACTTTCAATACATTTTACCGGCACTTATTTGTTTGATGATGTTTCATTTATTATCAACGATAAGGATAGAATAGGACTGGTGGGTAAAAATGGTGCCGGTAAATCTACCTTACTTAAAATACTTTCGGGTGAAATGGAGCCTGAATCCGGAGAAATTGTGAAGACCACGGGCCAGACCGTGGGTTATTTGCCTCAGGAAATGATACCAGATAGTAAACGGAATGTTTTTAACGAAGCACTTACTGCTTTTGAAGAAGCACTGAGTTTGCTGAAGAAAGTGAAAGAACTGACCAAAGAAATTTCGGAAAGAACCGATTATGAAACGGATGCTTATTTGCAGCTGGTGCATTTATTTTCTGAAGCCGATGAAAGGTTTCGCTTGATAGGCGGGCATACTATGCAAGCTGATACAGAAAAAATATTGCTGGGTTTAGGTTTTTTGAAAGCTGATTTTGATAAACCCATGATAGCTTTTAGTAGTGGATGGCAAATGCGGGTTGAATTGGCTAAAATATTGCTTAAAAAACCCGATACTATCCTACTGGATGAACCCACCAACCACCTGGACATTGAATCTATCCAATGGCTTGAAAACTTTTTAATATCTTACCCCGGAGCTGTGGTGTTGGTTTCTCACGATAGGGCTTTTCTGGACAATGTAACTAACCGAACGATTGAAATAACTCTGGGACGCATTAATGATTACAAGGCTTCCTATTCTGAATATGTTGAACAAAGAGCCGAAAGACGCGAAAACCAGATGGCTGCGTTTAATAATCAGCAAAAATCCATTGATGATATTGAAAATTTTATAGAAAGATTCCGCTATAAATCTACCAAATCCCGACAGGTACAATCGCGTATTAAGATGCTGGAAAAGATGGATAAGATAGAAGTAGAAGATATCGATAACAGCTCTATCCGCTTTAAATTTCCACCTGCTCCACATTCAGGAAGAGTAGTAGTGGAAACTGTTGATTTGATAAAAAAGTATGGTGAAAAATTAGTCTTGAACGACATTAATTTTGCCATCAATAAAGGTGAAAGTATCGCTTTTGTGGGTAAAAACGGCGAAGGAAAAACAACTTTGTCAAAAATAATAGTAGGGGAGTTGGAGTACAATGGAAAGATGCAGTTGGGGCATCAGGTAGTGATAGGTTATTACGCACAAAACCAAGCTGCTATGCTTGACGGTGAAAGAACTGTTTTTGAAACCATTGATGATATTGCAGTTGGAGATATTCGCCCCAAAGTACGATCTATTTTGGGCGGGTTTTTATTTAGCTCAGAAGATATTGACAAAAAAGTAAAAGTACTTTCAGGTGGTGAAAAATCACGCTTGGCATTGGCTAAATTATTATTAACACCGGTTAATTTATTGGTACTAGATGAGCCTACCAACCACCTGGATATGCAATCAAAAGATATTTTAAAAAATGCACTTTTGCAGTTTGAAGGCACATTGATCGTTGTTTCTCATGATAGGGATTTTTTGCAAGGATTAACAGATAAGGTTTTTGAGTTTAGAAATCGTCAAATTAAACCCTATATAGGTGATATTTACGATTTTCTGGAAAGTAGAAAATTAGAAAACCTTAAACAATTAGAAATCAATAATAAAAATTCGGATAATACCAAACAGGATTCAATTTCCGATAATAAAGTCAGTTGGGAAAAGAAACGTGAATCGGATAAAGAAATCAGAAAAATCAAGAATAAAGTAGAAAAATGTGAAGAAGTAATATCCAGAATTGAAATTGAAATTGAGCGTTTAGATAAAGTCCTGGCCAATCCCGAAGCACATAAAACAGAATTTAACAAAGGCGATATCTATAAAATGTATCAGGATTTAAAAGATCAATTGGATGTTCAGATGCTTGAATGGGAAGCTTTACATAGTGAATTGGAAGAAAGCTAAACTTTATCAATTCATTAATTCTCCGAGTGATTTCGCCTTTCAAAAAATTCCTGACCTATTAAAAAGAATAACTTTCTGATTGAAATTAAATTTCAAGAAAATTTATTTAAGCAGTAAAACGGCTGTTAAGCCTTTCCTGGGCTTTCCTCAACATAGATTTAAATTCACTAATTGAGTTCATTTTGAATATTTTATGTCAAAAGAAATAATAAATTAATTTAAACGTTTAATTTATAGTAATTTTGTAAAAACTTAAAAATCAAAACGTATGAAAAAGTTAATGTATTTAATTCCTGTTTTCCTTTTATTTGTAGGATGTAATAACAAGGAAGTAGAAAAATTAAAAACAGAAAATCAACAATTATTAACCATCAGCAATTCAAAAGATTCTATTATTAATGATTTTTTTGGCTCTTTCGATCAGATTGAAGGAAATCTAACGGAAATCAAAGCAAAAGAAGGTGTAATTTCAATAAATGCTAAGCAAAATACCGATATCAAACAGGATGCCCGTCAACGTATCAATGATGATATTCAGCAAATCAACGATTTGATGGAAAAAAACAAGCAAGCCATCGCTTCGTTGAAACACAAATTAAAAAGTTCTAACATGAAAATCAAGAAATTGGAAGAAATGTTGGCACGTTACGAAAAACAGCTATTGGATAAAGATGTTGAAATAGAACAACTAAAACAACAGTTGTTGAATTTAAATTTTACAGTAGAAACACTCAATGCATCTGTTGATACCTTAAAAAGAGTCAATAGGGCAAAAGATGAAGTGATTTCGCAGAAAGTAGATGAAATGAATACTGCTTATTATGCTTTAGGTACCGAAAAAGAACTGAAAGCGAATAAAGTTATTTCAAAAAGTGGCGGATTTATTGGAATTGGTCGTAATCAGAAAGTTCAACAGGATTTTAATACTGAATACTTTAAAAAGATAGATATTACCAAACTTACTTTTATCACGATTAATGCTAAAAAAGCTAAATTATTAACTTCGCATCCAAGCAGTAGTTATTCCTTTGAAGGTACTGATAAAAAAGTTGAGAAATTGCTAATTACAAATCAAAAAGAATTTTGGAAAGTATCTAAATATCTGGTAATTGTGCTTGATTAATTTATCAATTAGGAATTAAAAAAAAGCTTGCCAAATTAAATGGCAAGCTTTTTTTATAATGAAATATAGAATGAGCCTTTAATCGAAAGCCCTTTTATACCGAACAAATGAGGAACATCAGGTTCATTTAAATATGTTAAACGATGATAGGCTGTGATTCTGATTAGTTTAAATAAATTTTCAATTCCCCAGAAAGCTTCAATGTAAGGTGTCTTAAATTCCATTACACTAAAATGAGTCAAGGGCTTATTGTCATATGTTTTGGGCATTAAACCATCCGGATTGTTTGCATCTCTGAAGTAGTTTTGTTTTTCTAATGATGAAAAGACGAAATTTGCACCTACCACTTCACGAAGTTTTAAGCGTTTAAATAAGGGAATTCTGTTAAAGAATAAACCTTGAAAATGATGCATTACCATACCTTCAACTGCTTGATCCGCTGCAAATTCCAAATAATTCATCATATTAAAACTTCTTTCGCTTTCAAAAAATGTTTCGTTTCCTTGAAATATTGCACCTAAGGTAAACGGTACTTTACCAAATACTTTTGTTGCTGTGATGGAGTAATTTAATTGTCCCAAAGCACCCATTTTCCACTTACGGCCGAGGTTTAATGAAAATTTGTGAAAGTTAAAATCGCCACCCAATACGTTTTTTAATCCAAGCGTGTATTTGAAAGTCCATACATTTCCTTGTTTGGCCGATATTCCAATGCGATAGTTGTCTTTAATCAACCATATGTTCCTGGGGGCATATTGAAAGCTATAACTTAAGGTACTTATTTTGTAAGAGGATGAAATACTTCCATTTGATTTATAATATGCAAAAATAAAATTACCCTGAGGATTAAAATCCTTCGTTTCAAGTACAATTTTATGATTCAATCCTTTTCCAAGATCAGTTTCTAACCACAAACGGTTGGTATAATTAAGGCTACTTTTGTCTAAATATCCTAATTGAGAGGATAGCGAAAACAAAATGTTTGTAAAAATATGTTCTTCCAGAAAAACGGGGTCAATGCCTAGGCGTTCAACATCAAAACTTCGCTTTATACCGATTTTTGTCCATGTTTTTCTTGATAAAAAATGTTCAACCTGTAAGTTATATTTCCATGTTTCGTCGTAGGTGCCATAGGCAGCATGGGTTTGTATGAGCCAATATTTACTAAAATCGGGGTTGGTACGAAGATTTAATTGAAAACGATTTCCTTCGTTTTTATTATGACCATAAAGCGTAACCCAGTGACCGATATCAATCTTCCCAACTTTGTAATAACCCTCCCAGGCAGTGTTGATAAAAACACGCCAGAATTTGATTCGTGGCGATTCTCTTATCGTATCAATGGCAGCATAAGCCCTTTCCATTATAGTAGAGTCGTTAGCTCTGGTTAACCTTTCTTTTTTCCAGTAAGCATCGTCGTGATCCATTGAATTTTGCTCAATTTCAAGATTGTAAGTGTAGAATTTAGCTTCCTTGGGCTTATTGGTAATAAAGTTTCTATTGTTGATATTGAATTTCATAATTACACCGATAGCATTTTCGGTAAATTCTGCAACATCTACCAAAACCCTTGTTCTTTCGGGAACATATGCACCGGCATCGGTTAGGTGATAGTCTTGTTGGATGGTATATTTTTCGATAAAATTGAGATTAGCTCCTTTCCCTATTTCTACCGAAATACGTTTGAGAGCATAGGTGGAGTCAGTAATCCACATTTTGCCATTGAATGCCAAATCTTCTTTACGCTTTGCTTTTACTTTTAGTTCGAAACAGCGTTGACCTTCAATATAAACAGTATCCATAATATAGATTTCGTAAAATCCCAATGCACCACGAGCTATTGGCGATATAAAACTTCTGTCGAAAATTTTCATCCAGTTATCATAAAAATTATATTTCTGAAAAGATGAGCCCAGGAACTGTGAAAATAACTCGGGGTTGTCAACTAATAGACCCGATAGTTTATTGGCTTTAATTACTTCTTTGTAACGTACTGGATTTCCTAATGTGTAAACATCTGCGATTGATTCTGATACTAGAAATGGAAGTAATACCTTTCCATCTTCACCAGCAGATTTTTTTAAGCTGTCAAAAACAGCGGCAAAGGGCTTCATAGTCCTGTTATTTCTGAATTTTTCAGAAATATTATCTATCGAAATATCAACATTCACATAATTTTCAAATTGCAATGCATCAAGGTTAATCATGTTGTATGCATCTTTTCGTTTCCATACTTCACGTAATATCCGCCAGGAAGGATTTTCGCCAGCTAAAATTAATACTTCATTAAGGTTAAAAGAAGTTGGTACAAGCTGGAAATCTAAAGTCTGTGTCTGATGTTTTTTTATTTTTTTTATTTTTGCAATATATCCAAGTACCTTAACAGTTAAAGAGTCAGTAGAATTTTTATCTTTTAACGAATAATTTCCATCAAAATCAGTTGTTGTCCCAATAATGGCAGTCCCTTTAAAATAAACGTTGGCAAAAGGGATGGGTTCATTGGTATTGGCATCTGTAATTTTTCCGGAGACTATTGTTTCTTGTCCATGAATTACAATTACTAAAAGCAAAAAAAGTAAGGAGAAAAAGGTTTTCTTCATTGTTAAATTTATATAGGATCTATTTTTTTTATTTTTTTACTTTTATCAAATAATGATTTGGGATTGTTTATAAAACCGGAAGACCAGAATAGGGGAGTTATGAAATCCATTTTTCTTTTTTATACCACTCAACGGCTTCTTTTACACCATCTTCAAGGAAATAATTGGCTTTAAACCCAAAATCTTTCTCCAATTCGCTTATATCGCAAAGCCAATTTCTGGCTTTCAACACATTGAATTTATCGAGATTTAATGTAGGAACTTTTCCGTACCATCCATTCACAGTTTCTAGGAAAAAAGCAATTAATTTTACAATAAACAAAGGAATAAATAATTTGATAGTTTTTTTATTGAGAATTTTTTTTGTAATTGCAGAGAATTCCTGAGAAGTATATGTTTTTCCATCGCCTACAAAATATGTTTTTTGGATAATAGTAGAATTGATAGCTTTAAAAACAACATCCACTAAATCTTTTACATAAATAAAGCTAAGATATTGTTCTTTTAAACCGATGTATGGTTCAATGCCATTGTTGATGGTTTTAAAAAAAACAAAATAATCTTTTTCTCTAGGGCCATAAACACCTGTTGGCCGAAGTGTTACGGACGGAAAATCTTCAAGTGAATTGATGTAATTTTCGGCTTTAAGTTTACTGATTCCATATAGTGTATCAGGATGTGGGGTATCGCTTAGCTTAACTGCAACGCTTGAATTATCATCACCGGGACCATGTGCTGCCATGCTGCTGATAAAAATAAAACGTTCAGGTACGCAATTAACTTCTATGAGTGCATCAATCAAGTTTTTGCAAGCATCAAAATTCACAGTATCAAAATCTTCATTTTTTTGAGCTTTTGTTAATCCTGCTGCATGAACAATATAATCAAAACCTTGCTCAGCAAATTGCTTTTTCATGCTGATTTTATCAGAAAAATCTATTGAAATAAAATGGATACGATCATCAGTCAGATATATTTTACTGCTTGAATTTCTTATACCTGCATAAACTTCCATTCCCAATTCCAAGGCTTTTTCTACAATAAAACTACCAATAAAACCACTTGCTCCGGTAATGAGTATTTTCTTCATTTATTTTAAGTCAAAAATAACAAAAAAGGGCTTCGCAAAAATGCAAATGCCCTAAAAATATTTTTTCAATATTATCTAAACATTGCGTCATCTTCGCCACGCGGTTTGCTTACTAAATATTTAAAGTAACTTCTACGGCGTTTGTGTTGGCGACGGTCGAAATAGCTCCATAATTGCTGAATTTTTTCGTTGCTTTCAAATTCAACGTTTGTTTCAGCTTTTTTGTAACCTTTAGCTATTATTTTGTTAGCCAAATCGTTAAACATTACAGCAAGTACTCCTTTATTCTGAAAATCTGGTCTGATGCCAACAAAGTACATATCAATAACATCATTTTTTTTCATGGCTTTATTTATATAATAATAGCCCAATGGGAACATTTTTCCTTTAGCCTTTTGTAGGGCTTTTGAATAGGAAGGCATTGTTATTCCAAATGCTACCACTTTGTTGTTTTTGTCTAAAACAATAGAAACAAATTCAGGGTTAACCAGTTTCATGTAACGGTTTAAATAAAATTTAATTTGTTTTTCGCTAACAGGCGTAAAACCATACATGAGTCCATAAATGTTGTTGATAATTGAAAAAATTTCGTCAACAAAGGGAAAAATATCGCGTAAAGTTTTGATTTTAGCGATTTTTAAATTATTTTTACGTTGAACAAAATCAGATACTTTCAAAAATTTTTCAGGCAATTTGCTAGGTATTTCTACTTCATACTCTACCCAATCGGCATCTTTATGGTATCCACTTTTTTCGATATAATTTGCGTAGTAAGGGTAATTATAACGTTCAATAATTGTAGAAAGTTCACTAAATCCTTCAATAAGAATTCCTTCAGGGTCAAAATCGGTAAACCCAAGAGGGCCATGAATGGCCTCCATTCCATTTTCGCTTGCCCAATTTTCGGCTGTATGCAACAATTTAGTTGCAACATTCTCATTGTCAATAAAATCAAACCATCCGAATCTTGCATAACGATTTCCCCATTTTTCAACAAAAGGCTTGTTAATTATTCCGGCAATGCGGCCTGCAATTTTTCCATCAATATAAGCTAACCATAATTTAGTATCACAAACTTCAAAAGATGGATTTTTTTCTCGGTCAAAAGCAAGCATTTCTTGCTTGATAATTGGTGGGACAAAGTATTTACAATCCTTGTATAATTCAAGCGGAAAGCAAACGAAAGCTTTTAAATCCTGTTTGTTGGTAACTTCCTTTATTTGAATTGACATTTTTTAATCCCTCTCTAATTTTTGGAATGATGTATAATAATAAAATATAAAAAAAGTTGTTAAGGAATAATTTGCAATTTTTTTGCATTCTTCGAAATTTTATCCAATGCGTAGTCAATTTGCTCAAAAGTATGGGTGGCCATTAATGAGAAACGGATGAGGGATGCATCAGAACTTACAGCAGGAGAAACCACAGGATTAACAAAAATACCGTCATCCATCAACATTTTAGTGATTTTAAATGTTTTCAGATTATCTCTTACATACAATGGAATAATAGGTGATTCTGTATGACCTACATCAAATCCCATCACTTTAAGGTTATCCAATGCATAATTTGTATTTGCCCAAAGTTTTTCAACACGCTCAGGTTCTCTGATAATAATATCAAGTGCAGCCAATACGCTTGCTGTAGATGCAGGTGTGATACTTGCACTGAAAATTAATGAGCGGGAATTATGTTTTAAATAGTTAATTGTGTCTTTATCACTGGCAATAAAACCACCAATAGAAGCCAAAGATTTGCTGAAAGTTCCCATTATGAGGTCTACATCGTCGGTTAAACCAAAATGCGAAGATACTCCGGAACCATTTTTGCCAATTACGCCCAATGAATGAGCGTCATCAACCATAATGGAAGCTCCGTATTTTTTAGATAATTCAACAATTTCAGGTAATTTTACGATATCGCCTTCCATACTAAAAATACCATCCACTACAATAAGTTTTATCTTATCTGGTTTACAGGTTTTAAGTGCTTTTTCTAGCGATGACATATCGTTATGCCTGTATTTCAGAGCATTTGAAAATGATAATCTTCTGCCTTCAATAATGGAAGCATGATCTAATTCGTCAAGTATAATATAATCATCTTTACCTGTAACAGCAGAAATAACACCTAAATTTACCTGAAAACCGGTTGCATATACCAATGCTTCTTCTTTTCCTACATATTTAGCAAGCTTCTCTTCTAATTCTATATGGATATCAAGTGTTCCATTTAAAAAACGCGAACCGGCACACCCTGATCCATATTTTTCAATAGCTTTTATAGAAGCTTCTTTGATTAGCGGATGATTGGTTAAACCCAGATAGCTATTTGAACCAAACATTAATACTCTTTTGCCATTAATAGTTACGGCAGTGTCCTGATCCGATTCAATCATTCGGAAATATGGATATACACCCAATCTCTGAATTTGCTGAGGTAAATCGTATTTTGATAACTTTTCTTGTAAAATTCTCATATTATTTTTACGCTATTAAACGATATATAGTTGTACTAAAAAACCTGCAAATCTACATTTTTTTTCTCAAATTTTGACAATTAATATGTATAAAATTTTGAAACCCTAAATACTTAGGCATAAAAAGCCTTATTTTTTTTGCAGTTAAACTTCTAAATAAGATATTGGAAAAATTTTAGTTTTAATATTTAATATAATTGAAAATCAATAGATTATAAGGATTTAGTAGTTTAGCAGATCGATTCTATTGGTTTTCGGAAAAACGATTAATATTACACAACTAAAAATTAGATGGAATTTTTTAATTTCTTAAAAATAACTTACCTTTCTCTCCAAAAAATGTTCCACGTGAAATATGCAGTTCAATCTCTTCTGCACCTTCATCAACAGGATATTTACAACATATTTCCTGATACTTTATTGAAGTTTTTTTCTTCCATATTCAGTTGAACTTTTGATATTGCAATTTTTAAATTAATCTTAAAATAAAAAAACATTTAAACTGATAAAAGAGATCAGAATTAATCTTTGACTTTAACAATTTCTGAAGTCTATAGAATTAATTTTATCTTTGCAAAAAAATAACGGAGAATGAATTTTACAGAAGAACTCAAATGGCGTGGTATGATTCACGACATGATGCCCGGAACCGAAGCGCAATTGAATAAGGAAATGACTTCTGCCTACGTTGGAATTGATCCAACAGCAGATTCTTTACATATTGGACATTTGGTGTCGATCATGATGTTGAAACATTTTCAGCAGTCAGGTCACAAACCATTGGCATTAATCGGAGGTGCTACCGGTATGATTGGCGATCCTTCCGGAAAATCAGAAGAAAGAAACTTATTGGATGAAAAAGTATTGCGTCACAACCAGGACTGTATTAAAACACAATTGTTGAAGTTTTTGGATTTTGAGATTTCAAATCAGAATTGTGCTGAAATTGTAAATAATTACGATTGGATGAAAGAATTCTCTTTTCTGGGATTTTTGCGTGATGTAGGCAAGCATTTAACGGTTAACTACATGATGGCGAAAGATTCGGTAAAGAAAAGATTAGAAACCGGACTTTCGTTTACTGAATTTTCTTACCAATTGGTGCAGGGCTATGATTTTCTATGGTTGTACGAACATAAAAATTGCAAATTACAAATGGGTGGCTCCGATCAATGGGGTAATATTACCACGGGGACCGAATTAATTCGTCGTAAGAACGGGGGAGAGGCTTTTGCACTCACTTGCCCTTTAATTACTAAAGCTGATGGAGGGAAGTTTGGCAAAACCGAACAAGGCAATATTTGGTTAGATCCTGAAAAAACTTCACCGTATAAATTTTATCAATTTTGGCTCAATTGCTCTGATGAAGATTCGTCGAAGTATATTCGAATTTTTACAATGTTTAGCAAAGAAGAAATAGAAGCATTTGAAATTCAACATAATGAAGCTCCTCATTTACGAATACTGCAAAAAACGATAGCCAAAGATTTAACCATAAGGGTGCATTCAGAAGAGGATTACAATGCTGCCATTGAAGCATCCGAAATACTATTTGGAAAAGGAACTACCGAAACTTTGCAGCGTATGTCAGAAGAAACCTTGCTCTCTGTATTTGAGGGAGTTCCGCAATGTGAAGTCGCATATTCTGACATAGAAAACGAATTGAATTTGGTAGATTTTTTAAGTGAAAAGACAGGAATTTTCCCTTCAAAAGGTGAAGCCCGCAGAATGCTGAAAGATAATGGAGTTTCTATAAATAAGGAAAAAGTTTCGGAATCAACCGTATTAAATGCAAGAATGTTGTTGAACCTGAAATATTTATTGGTTCAAAAGGGCAAGAAAAATTACTTTCTGGTAAAGTTTGTGCATGCTTAAATGAACCATAAGTCAGGGCAATTTTAGGACTTATTTTACCTCGATAATGTTAAACTTACACTTTTTAATTTCCCGCCAAGAGGTGGATTTAGTTTTGAAACTTTTACTTCTGCCGATTTTATTCCAGGGAATTCTTGGAACAAATTGTCAAGTATCCTTTGAGCAACATTTTCAAGCAACTTAGATTTAATTTCCATTTGTTTTTTAACCATTTGATATACTGTCAAATAATTTATAGTTAAATGCAAATCATCTTTCAATGCTGCAGCTGCAATGTCGGCCTCTATGCTTAAATCAACAATAAATTTAGTGCCTATCACTTGTTCTTCTTTGAAACAACCATGATAGGAAAAAAATTCCATTCCTTCTAATTTTATCTGAGACATATTTTTTATTATTGAAATTCAGTGGTTTAATTTTTTTTTTTGAGACTTCAAACCTACATTTTTTTTATCAATTTTAGCCAATATCTTAAAAAAATACTCAGACTATCCAATAAATCTTTAATTTTGTACCTTAAAACAGCAATAAATGGAAGAAAATACAAAAATCGAAAGTAACAAACCAACTTTAAATTTTATAGAAGAAATTGTAGAACAGGATATTAAAAACGGTAAAAATTCAAATCGTGTTCATACTCGTTTTCCTCCAGAACCCAATGGATATCTGCACATTGGGCATGCGAAATCAATTTGTTTAAATTTTGGACTGGCTAATAAGTACAAAGGGAAATGCAATTTACGCTTCGACGATACCAATCCTATCAAAGAAGATGTGGAATATGTAGATTCTATCCGCGAAGATGTAAAATGGCTTGGATTTAACTGGGATGGTGAGTATTATGCTTCTGATTATTTTGAACAACTATACGAATGGGCTATTCAGCTTATTAAAAAGGGTAAAGCTTACGTTTGCGACCTTACACAGGAAGAAATGAGCGCTTACCGTGGTACACCCACTAAACCAGGAACCGAAAGTCCGTATCGAAACCGTAGTATAGTGGAAAATCTCGATTTATTTGAAAGGATGAAAAATGGAGAATTTGCTGATGGCATTCGGGTATTACGAGCCAGCATTGATATGGCTTCTCCAAATATGCATCTTCGCGACCCTATATTGTACCGTATTTTGCATACAGCACACCATAGAACAGGAGATAAATGGTGTATCTATCCGATGTATGACTATGCACACGGTCAGAGCGATTCTATCGAAGGAATTACACATTCCATCTGTACACTAGAATTTGAAGTGCATCGTCCTTTGTATGATTGGTTTATCAAAGAATTGGAAATACATTCACCTCAACAAATAGAATTTGCCAGACTTAACATAAGTTATACTTTGATGAGCAAGCGTAAATTGCTAGAACTGGTAAATGAAAAATATGTTAGCGGATGGGACGATCCACGTATGCCGACTATCTGTGGAATTCGCCGAAGAGGATATACTCCTGAGTCTATTCAGAACTTTGCTGAGCTCATTGGAGTTGCAAAACGCGATAATGTTATTGACGTAGCACTCTTGGAACATTGTATCAGGGAAGACCTGAACAAAAAGGCCAATCGTGTAATGGCAGTTTTAAACCCATTGAAAATAGTGATAGACAATTATCCTGATACTATTGAAGAATTGGACGCCATCAACAATCCAGAAGATGAAAATGCAGGAAGCAGAAAAATACCTTTTTCAAAGGAAATTTATATTGAGCGGGATGATTTTATGGAAGAACCTCCCAAAAAATATTTCCGTTTATCTCCGGGCAGTGAAGTTCGCTTACGTTATGCTTATTTTATTAAATGTGAAAATATTGTAAAAGATGAAAATGGGGAAATTGTAGAAATACATTGTTCTTATGATCCTGCTTCGCGTGGTGGAAATTCGCCTGATGGTAGAAAGGTGAAAGGAACAATTCATTGGGTATCAGCATCAGCTGCTATAGATGTTGAAGTTCGATTATTTGAAAGATTATTTAATGCGTACAATCCAGAAGAATTTCCTGAAGGAGGCAGTTACAAAGACAATCTTAACCTAGAATCATTGAAAGTAATCATGAATTGTAAAGCAGAACCTTCTTTGAAAGATGCTGGTATTTTATCGGGTTTTCAATTTGAAAGATTAGGCTATTTTTGTGTAGATCAGGATTCTACTAAAGATAAAATGGTATTCAACCGCACTGTTTCTTTAAAGGATTCCTGGGCAAAAATTGAGAAAAAAGAAGAGAAATAGCGAAAAGGCAAGGCCTTAGTTACTTTTGAATATTCTAAAGGGATAAAAAAAATCCTTGGAACTTCTAAATTCCAAGGATTTTTTTATGTGTAAAAATCAATATTAATCTGCTTTCCTGAAACCTTTGGGTTTTACGATGGTGAAAGTTCGAATGATATTAAATCCGAAATAAACAAAGCCTTTACCCCATGTACCTTGAGTTTCGGTAAGGAAACCTCTTTCGAACAAAGGTTGAGAGTTGGTTACGAAAAATTGGAATACATGTCCTCCGGTTTCAATATCCAAACCAAAAGAGAGCGAATTGTCAAAATCCTTTCGGGTTTGACTGCTTAAAATGTAATGATACTCAGCGTTTACCGACATGCGTTTTGATAATTTATACCTTCCGCCACCGCCAATTGTAACAATATTATTAGGATCTGAATTTAAAACAACCATATTTTTATGAACCAATGAAGGTGTTAATTGAAAAGAGAAAGAATTGCTAAATTTACGGGCTATCAATAGTTGATGTACAAACGACAATCTTGATGCAAAATAATTGTTCCATTCAGGGTGCGACCAATGTAATCCATTTTCAGCAACATCACAATAATAGGAAAGAGATATGGGCATACGGTTATCCGTAGTTTGACGCAAAATTTTGTATTTTACAAAACCATCTATTGTCTTTTGCAGTGAGCTCCTGCCTAAACCAACGCTTAGTCTATCGTTGATGCCATATTCGAGTCCTATTCGGATGGTTGAGCGGTCAAGGCCATAAAATCCATAAGGTCCGTCATTCAATGCACCAAAATGGTGAGAAATACTAAAATTAAGATTACCTTTCGCAGGGCTTTCAATAGATTGACCAATAATAATCCGTGAAGTTTTAAAGGCAGCATAAGTAAATGCTTTTGACTTCACATCAGGGCCAAATTCATCCAATAAATCCTGAGAAAAAGTATTTTTAACAAATACTAACGAAAGAACAATCAAAAGAATATAAATTTTTTTCATTTCAGTTTTTTTTAATACATCTCTGGCCATTTATTGAAGACCAGAGATGTATGTATTAAATAAATTATTTTTTCAAATCCATTGATGTTTCCACTGTTACCTGAACCTGTTCAGCTATTTTACCGGCAACAGCACTTGGAATGCTAATGTTATAGTCTTTTATCGTAAGATTGAATTTGGAGTAAGCTATAATTTTACCGTCTTTTACTTCAAGTGTTCCGCTTTGTTTAACCTTTTTGGTTGTGCCATGAATATTAAGATCACCTTCAATAACTGCAGTATATTTACCGTTTTTAGAAAAATTAATATCTTTCAGATTGATTACTTTTCCTTTAAACGTAGAATTGGGAAACTTAGTAGATTCCATGTAATTTTCATTGAAATGTTCCTGCATTAAAGCTTGTTTAAATTCAAAGGAAGTAATTAAAACCTGGAAAACGATATCTCCGGTAGTTGCATCCAATGCAGCTTTTACCTGATTATTCTTACCTTCAACTTTTTCCATGGGAGCATCTGAGTAGAAATCGATTTTACCGTTTTTTGTAATATACTTTTGTGCAAATGCGCTGGATGTTAGCATTATAACTAAAATTGCGAATCTTAATACATTTTTCATTTTATTTTATTTATTGAGTGATTATTCTATTTATTTTACAATTGAACATTTTTCAAATATTAAGTCAGCACCGGCCAGGCCCTTGCAAAGCCCTTTGATTTTTACGGCTGTATTGGGAGCTATTTTTTTAGTTTCTTCACAATGATTTGTCAGCATTGTACATCTGATGCCACCATTGGCATTTAAATCACCGAGAAGATCATCTGTTTTAGCTTGAGTTGTATCCTGTTTTTGGGCAAAAACAGCTACTACTAGGGTATCGGATGGTGTTTCAATTGAGGAGATATTTCCATTAACTTCAATTACTTTACCATTGTATAAAGAATCAGCTTTTGCTTTATTCTCTGTATATTCTTTATAGAGATCATCAGCTTTTAAGCTAAATTCAGCTTTTGCTTTTTCAATATCCAGATTTGGTTTATTGATATATTTGTAGACCCCAAATGCTGCTATAATACCAATCACAACAACAATTATAGAAATTTTTAACCAGATTTTCATTTTATTTTTTTTATTAATTATTAATTATTTGGTGCACCTTTGTTTACCCAAGCTGTAATTTTATTAATTGAGCAATTATCCATCAGACCTGTTTTAGGCATTGGTTTGGATGTTGAGGTAATGGAGGTTATTAATTTACCATTGTCCACTACAGCTTTCAAACCTGCATAGGAATCTAAAGCAAACCCACCACCTGCACCAGAACCAGTATGGCAGCTTAAGCAATTAGTTGACACAATAGAGCTGATTACTGAAGCATAGGTAACATTCGTTGTATCACAGTAAGCGGGAACAAAACGATAAAGTCCTTCTTCGGAATCGCGGTAACAGCTATTTAAGAAAACAGATGCTATAATGATTGTAAAAATTATTGATACTTTTTTCATGTGTAATTATTTTTATAAGTTGTGCTGAAATTGTAGAGTGGTTTATTTTAGAAATTATTAATTATTGGGTTTACCACTATCAATCCATTTCCAAATTTGTGTAATCTTACAATCTGATAATTTTGCTGTTGGAGGTTTCGGCATTGGATTATACTGATAAGTTATATCTAACAATATCTGATCAGCTTTATCGGAGATTTGCTGGAAAGTAGTCAGTGGATTAGCGCTGGTTGCTCCATGGCAGCCTAAACAATTTCTTCTGATGATTGGGGAAACTGCACCACTAAATGTAAATACAGTTGTATCGCAAGCACATGAATTATCTAGGGCACCCTGTTGAATCCAACCATAAATAAAAGTAACATCGTCTAAATTTAAAAGTGTTTTAGGAGAAGGTGGCATTTTATTT
The DNA here is from genome assembly GCA_964496885.1 of uncultured Bacteroides sp. Classification (GTDB taxonomy): domain Bacteria; phylum Bacteroidota; class Bacteroidia; order Bacteroidales; family JACABE01; genus JACABE01. The sequence goes on from CAZCBG010000071.1 coordinate 16,935, forward strand.
CCAATTGCATATTTATATAAGCTGCTGTTTTGTGGATCACCTACTTTTACCAATTTCATAATCCCATTATATGTACTTAGGTCAGGATTCTGACTTCCTGCATGACAACCACTGTAAGCACAATTTGATTGAATAATTGGCAGAATTTCATCCTGGAAACAAATACCTGTTGGAACAGTACTTTGTACAATGATCGGAGGTGTTGGATCATGTTTGCAGCTAATGAAGGTAAAAATACTTAGTATTGTTGTGAATGTAAGAATTGTTATTTTTCTCATTTTAAATTAAATTTATTATTATTTCACAGATGTTTGACATTTCGAATTATTTCAAAGGAATATATTTTTGGAAATTATAGAACAGATAAGTAGTAGTTAAAATATAATGTCGTATTTATATCCAAAATTATTCAGTAT
>CAZCBG010000072.1:0-17139 GCA_964496885.1 uncultured Bacteroides sp.
CAATATTTGTAAAACCATTTTCTATCATAAAATCCACTGCTTCGTGACTGTATAAACCCACTGAATCGGCAACTATTATGGACATATCTTTTGAAAGTTCATCCAACCTGGTTTTTAGCTCACTAAAAGGCATGCAAATCAGAAAAGTGACATCAAATGTTTTAAAAGTGTTGAGATAATCCTCTCTTACATCCATCATTATGGCTCCTTTCAAACATAATAAGCAAGCTTCCTTGGGCGAAATATGCCGTACACCTTTGATGATGATGCCATAACCTTGAAAGAAATTTTCAAACTCCATTCTTAAAAAATTAAATTAAACAATAAACCTACTATCATTATCCCCACTCCAACAACACCAATAAAGGTGAAAATTAGTGGGAGTTTCAATACTTTACGTAAGATGATCATTTCAGGTAAGGATAGCCCAATTACTGACATCATAAAAGCCAAAGCAGTTCCCAAGGCAGCACCTTTTTCAATTAGCACAGAAACAATAGGAATAATACCGGCTGCATTGGAATACAAAGGAATTCCTATTAATACTGAAACAGGTACTGCATACCATACATCTTTACCCATAAATGAAGCCATAAATTCAGCAGGAACATATCCGTGAGCACCGGCACCGACAGCAATTCCCAATGCTACATATATCCATACTTTTCCAACGATTTCTTTAACAGCCTCATATCCAAATTTAATTCTATCACTAAAATGTACTTTTTCTTCACCCAATGCATTATGTCCAACTTTGGTTTCGTAAACCCAGGGTTCAACCCATTTTTCCAGTTTAAGTTTGCCAATTACCCAGCCTGCAGTTATTGCAATGCTTAAGCCTGTAGTAATATAAATTAAAGCGACCTTCCAGCCAAACATACCATACAGTAAAACAACTGCTACTTCATTAATCATGGGTGCTGCAATGAGAAAAGAAAAAGTAACACCTAAAGGAACGCCGGCTTCAACAAATCCCAGAAATAATGGAATGGCAGAACATGAGCAAAAAGGAGTAACGATGCCTAACATAGCTGCCATTACATTTCCAGTAAAAGTTCTTTTGCCTTCCAAAGCTTTACGGGTGCGTTCAGGAGTGAAAAAAGTTCTGATTATTCCTACAAAGAAAATGATTAGTGTTAACAATAACAATACTTTAGGAAATTCAAAAATAAAGAACCATAATGTTTCTCCAAGATGCTCCCCTTTAGTCATTCCTAGAGCTGAAAATATTAACCAATCTGTAAATGGCTGCAAATAAAGATATACAAAATACCAAACAAATATTAACAACAAAGGCAGAATTACTTTACCCTTTTGTGTATTAAAAAAGTTAATTTTCATTTTTAAATTTTTATACAGAAAATGTACATATAATATAATCCTACAAGAATGAATGCAACGGCAACAACTCTTCTGAACCATTTCTCAAAGATTTTTACTTTATTGTAAAAACCACCTACACTTGAAATGCTGAATGCCAGCAAATATGCAATGATAATTACAGGTAATCCAGTAGCAATTGCAAAAACAAAGGGCAAAAACAAACCAGAAGGGCTACTTATGGTCATAGGAATCAACATGCCAAAATACAAAACACCACTATAAGGACAAAAAGCAAGCGCAAATACAATACCGAGCAATAAAGCTGTCCACCAGTTGTTTTTACTGTTCTTTTCTATTTTATCACTTAATCCGTGGAAGCCTGGGAATTTTATTTTCACAAAATCCATCATTAAGAATCCTACAATAATGAGTAATGGACCTAAGAACTTTTCTCCATTGGATTGAAAAAGCTTAGCAACTTGAAACTTACTTGCTCCAAAAAACAATATCACACCTATAATTGTATAGCTGAAAGCTCTACCTAAAGTGTACCAAAGTCCATTGTAGAAAATCTTTTTACGGTTTTCCAGATCTTTACTTATAAAACCAATAGCAGTAATATTAGTGGCCAATGGACAAGGACTGATTGCCGTCATTATTCCCAATAGAAATGCGGATAAAAAAGGAATATTATTGTTATCTAATAAATGCTGTAGAACTTCCATATAATTTAAAAATTAGAAAATAAGTTAATTTGAAAATTATGTTTGATTATTTTAGATATTCAGAAATCTGTTTTTTAAGCATTTCAACAAATTTTGCTTCTTCATTTCTGGCATAACTAAAGCCATCTTCTGTAAAGTCTTTTGTCAGTTCTTTTCCCTGAAAAAAACGGGTAACATACAAACCGGAACCCGCAGCCTGATACTTTTCGGAAATTTTATTATTCGCTTTATCATCAACATTAAGCACAAAAAATTTAATTCGCCCTTCCTTTACTTCATTTTTGAAATAAGTATCCAAGGTTTTTCTAGCTGCAGCTTCAATAGCCCTGCAAGTTGGACAACGGTTGGTAAGATGAAAATTATAGATCATCACAACTGGCTGTTTTGAAGTAATTTGAATACTATCTTTTGAATCAGATTTGGCCGAAGGCTCATTATTAGTTTTTGAATTACAAGCTGCAAACAATACGACCATGCTTGTAATGAATAAAATTTTGATTGTTTTCATTCGTCTTATTTTTTATTATTAATATTATTTTCACTAATTACGAAATGATTCTATTTAACTTACAGCTTATTTCATAAATTCCAATAAAAGCATCTTGGCTATCTCCCAGTTATTGCGGTTGATACAATACTTTATGGTGGGTGGTTCAATTTCACCCTGTATCAAACCTGAGTACTTAAGTTCTTTTAAATGCTGTGATAAAGTAGAACGGGCTATGGGAATTTCTCCTATCATTTCACCACTGGTGCAACAGCTATTTAATCCACTCAATTTTTCTAAAATATATACTCTGGCCGGATGACTCAATGCTTTTGCAATACGAGCAATTTGTTCGTGCTGAGCTGTAAATTTAGGTTTTGTTGACATACTATTAATGATTGGCTATTATTTCTTTCAACTCAGTTACAGAAGGGACTCTGCCACTTAAAACTACTTTATCGTTGATGACAAGGCCAGGCGTTCTCATAATTCCGAAGGCCATAATCTTTTGAATATCTTCAACTTTTTCAACTTTAGCATCAATTTTCATTTCATTTACAGCAATGTTTACTGATTTTTCCAATGTTTTGCAATTGGAACAACCTGTTCCTAAAATTTTTATTTCCATTTTGATAAATTTAAACGTTTTATAATTTCGCAAAATTACGAAATGATTTAATAAAACAATTTTTATTTCATTTTTTTCCTAAAAATAAAGTTGTTAAAAAAACAGTTGTAAGTATTACTTGACTTTTGCGTGAGGCAACACAAAAAATATTAATAAAAAAAATCAGCTTTCATAAATACATATTCCAAAAACAATCCGTAATTTAAATTCAATTCACCTATTATATTATTTTGAAACGAGCAGTATGGTAAACAATGACCCGACTAAACAACCAATTGCAGCATAATACCATTTCTCGCGTTTGGCAGCTTTCAAGTGTTGCAGTGCCTGATCGAGATTTGAATTGGCAATGCCCAGAGAATCCTTGGCTGAGGATAAATTATTGTTAATAGAAGTCATACTGGTTCTTGTATTTTCAATAGTATTTTTAAACAGTGTATTAATAGTTGTGTATTTCAGTTGCAAGGAATCATTCCATTGCTTGTAGTATTTCAACTGAGTATTATAAGCGTCAATCACCTCGTTGTGTTTAACAAAATCGGTGGATAATATGGCCTTTCTGGCTTTTTCATAAACCATGTAGCGGTAAGTACTTATTAAAACCACTGAATCGCATCGGATATTAAGTGTATGGCCCTTGTATGAATAAAAAGGTTTTTCCAATGTATTCATATCAATTGTATGGACAGACTGGCATGAAACATCTTTAAAAACTATCACCGAAAGAATTAGTATCAATAAGATTGAAATGTTTATTTTACCCATTTTGAAGATTATTGGTTAAAATTTACAGGTCATTATTTCAGTTGAAATTACGTGATTTTATACTACAAAAGAAGCTATTACTTTTCTCTTATTTTAAATGATCTAATTCTTTTTTTAATACTTGCAAGTTTTGTTGGTCTGATTTTATGCTATCCAACAACAGTTTAATTTTACCTGCAACATTGTTCATCTTGTTTTCCATCGAAAGATTCAAATGATTGACAGAGGCATTCATTTCATTTAATTTGATTTCAGTTGCGTTCATTTGAATTATAACGCCATTAATTTCTGATTGAGCACTGTCAATCCTGGTGATTGCATTTTCTATTTTATCCCTGGCTATTCTGATATCATCCTTGGCCTTGCAAATTTCATTTTTATTAAAAAAATTCAAGCCAAAGTTCACAACAATAATGACTAAAACTATTAGAAAAGTATACCAGATCAATTTTATTTTGCCCATAGGTATAATTTTAAAAAAAGACGAAATTTGCCGAAAATACTTTAATTATATAAGATAATCAATGCATTAAATTGATTTAAAAAACCAAAATCCCTCATTAAAATGTATTACAAATATACTATATTTTAATCCAGGATGTTAATTTTTAAGAATTAATTCAAAAAAAAATGCATTTACATTATCGCTCTTCCTGTTTTAAAATCTATTGAAAATATCATTTCATTTGCACCCAATTTTTTCTCGTATACTTTGGCTTTGGGCTATCCTATTCATTCATTTTCTTTTGATCAAATTAGCAGATTTTCAAAATGTCAATATTTTTTTTAATTTTGCCATAAATTATAGTCTTCGATGGCCAAGAACAAATTTACATTTAAAACAATATTCATTTTTATTAAAAGAGGAATAATATTCTTTTTCGCCTCTTCCTTATTGGTCACCTTGGTATATATATTCTTAAATCCACCTATAACACCTTTGATGGTAGTAAGAAGTGCCAGTCAATTGTTTTCTAATGAGGATATGGAACTGCAAAAAAAATGGGTATCCATCGATTCTATTTCACCCTATTTAATACAAGCTGTGATTGCTTCAGAGGACAATAACTTTCAGGATCATTGGGGTTTTGATTTTGAGGCCATTCAAAAAGCCAACAAACTTAATCAAAAGGGTGAGAAAATGAGAGGCGCAAGCACCATTTCGCAACAAACTGCTAAAAATGTTTTCCTTTGGCCCGACCGTAGCTGGGTTCGTAAAGGTATTGAAGTTTATTTTACCGGTATGATAGAGTTATGCTGGAGCAAGAAACGAATCATGGAAGTTTATTTGAATGTTATTGAAATGGGTGATGGAATTTATGGCTCCGAAATGGCTTCTCAAGTTTTCTTTAAAAAATCAGCCAGGCATCTCAACCGTTCCGAAGCTGCTTTAATTGCAGCTGTCTTACCCAATCCCCGTATCTGGCATCCTGATCATCCCTCAGCTTATATCATTCATAAACAACAGAAGATATTGCAAGCCATGAATAAAGTTGGGAAAGTTAGCTGGAATTAAAATCTTAGATCTATTCAGCATTATTAATCTTTAGGCTTTTTTACTATTCTTGCCACCACAGGAAAATGATCAGAATAGTCTGCCTTTTTCACTTCAAAATCATAGGCGGAAAAATCGGGTGAATGCAAGATATAATCAATTCTGAAAGAAGGAAACTTTCCATTGTAAGAATTGCCTATTCCTTTACCACTTTCAACAAAGGCATCTCTTAAGTTTTGAGATACAATATGATAGGCGTATGAATCGGGGGTATCGTTAAAATCGCCACAAACAAGAACCGGATAAGGCGATTGCTTGATATGTTCAGCTATGGTCCGGGCCTGTGATGCTCTTTTTATAAAAGCATGTTTTAGTTTATAAAGTATCTTTCTGCTTCCCATTTTAATTCCATCCTGTTCATTCTGATTTCCAATATCATCATAAAACATTTCATCTTCCTTGCTTAAACGAATCGACTCCAAATGGATATTATACACTCTAATGGTATCATCCCCTTTTACAATATCAGAAAAAATACATAGATTGTCAGATTTTTGTTCAAACTTTAGCTTCCCTTTGTTGATAATTGGATATTTTGAAAAAGTAGCTATTCCTGAAAAATACATATTGGTTTCAACCTCTGAAGTGTAGGCCGTATGATAAAAGCATGCGTCCTGGAATTTCAGAATGCTGTCAAGCGTCTTAAACTTTCCTGATCTATCATAATAAAACTCTTGGAAGCACAATATATCAGCAGCTTCTTCTTTTATAAAACCAAAAATTTTATTGCGATCGTTGTATCTGTCTTTGTTTAGCTTTTTGTATTTATACACATTAAACAACCTAACATTGTAAGATAAGATTTTAATTGATTTCTCATTCTCTTTCAAATGCTTAGCTGAAATTTGAAAAGTTGAATTTAAATAGTTAAACCCAATAAGGATAACAATCAACGACAGTAAAAACTGTTTTTTTAATAATATCAGCCAGCCAACAACAAAAATGATATTGATAAGTAGTAAAAACGGATAAGCAAGGCCAAAAAAAGCAATGTACCAATATTTATCAGGGCTGATATAAATTGCTAAATAGGAAATCAATAAACAAACTGCAAATATTATATTCAAAATAAAAACAAATGTCCTCAATATTGAATGTTGCGATTTTTTCGCCATAGTTTTCTAAATTGATGTTTATCAGTTAGAAGATTTAAACAAAAATTCTTTTTCTTCTTTGCTCAGTTGATCGTAACCCGATTTTGAAATTTTATCCAGTATCAAATCAATGCGTTTTTGTTTCTCTGCTTTTTGACGATTGAATTCTTCATCTGTAAGCGGACGAGCAGGATTTTCGTTTTTATAAAATTTTAATTTAGGTTTACGTTGAAAAGGATTTTTAATCGTAAAATCAGGAAACTTCAGATACCTATTCTTAAGGTTTAAAGCAAACAAAAAACCATACAATGCACCACCTAAATGGGCAATATGGCCTCCAGGATTTTCTTTTTGAATACTTACCAAGTCAATAATTAACAAGCCAATACCTATGTATTTTAATTTTACATTTCCTAAAAACATTAATTGAACTTCGATTTCGGGTTTGTATGTCGCAATGGCTATTACGATGGCTATTACCGATGCTGAAGCACCCAAGGCTACGGAATAAGAAACCACCTGACTGAATGCCGGAAAGATATTAAAAGATAGCATATAAAAGATGCCACCAAATACACCGCCCCAAATATAAGTTGGTAAAAGTTTTTTTGTCCCTATATATTGTGTAAACAAATAGCCTCCAAAGAACAACATCATCATATTAAAGAAAATATGAAAGAAATCCTGATGCAGAAACATATAGGTAATTATTGTCCAGGGCCGGCTTATAAAAGTATCAATACCTGAAGGAAGTGCCAGCCATTTAATGAATGCATCCGTAATTTCAAAACGAAATAAAAAAGAAAACAACGAAACAAAGGTAACAAAAAGCCAAATAAACACATTGATCTTAATCAGCTGAACCAAAATGGTTTTCTGTTTAAAAAAATATTTGAACTGGTCTAAAGGTGAATTTGTCATTAGTCGTAATAATTATGATGGGTGTTATTTTTCTTCCAGTATAAAATTAAAATGAGCCCAAAGAGCATACCTCCAAGATGTGCAAAATGCGCCACTCCAGCTTGTGAATTGGTAATTCCAAAAAACAATTCGGCGCCACCATACAATATTACAAACCATTTTGCCTTGATTGGAAACAAGAAGTAAATATACAATAATTGATTAGGGAACATCATCCCAAATGCCAGTAAAATTCCAAAAACACTCCCGGAAGCTCCAATAGTAGGAACATTAATTTTTGTAGTAATAAAATCATTTACAATGCCATAAGACTGCTGAACGAAGCCTTGATTATGGGGTGAAAGCGACCAACTGGAAATAAATTCCTGTAATTTCTCAGGGTTATAAGCGCCATTGAAATGATCTCTTAAAAAGGCAGCTAAAGCGTCAGGAGAAGGAGCAGCCTGAAAGATCATTGCTGCATCTTTTATTGCAGAAATTTCGTACCAGTTGACCAGTGTTTGAACAAATGCTGCTCCTACCCCGGTAATCAGGTAATAAAAAAGAAATTTCTTAGCCCCCCAGTAATTTTCAAGGGTGTAACCAAACATCCACAAAGCAAACATATTGAATAGAATATGCTCGATACCACCATGCATAAACATATATGTGATATATTGCCAGGGGCGGAAATATTCCGATTCAAAATAATGCAATCCCAAGTATCTGTCTAGGTCAATATGATAAACACTGTCGAAAGTAATGGTAGCCAAAAAGAAGAGTCCATTGATAATCAATAGATTTTTAACTATCGGTGGTAAAAAATTAAATCCTCTCGGGCGAAATTGTTCTAATGCCATTTTATATTTTTATTTGAATTTTTCAGATAGCTCATCGAGGGTGATGGATATCAGTATTTTTTTTCCAGTTGGTGACTGATAAGGCAGTTTACATGCAAATAGTTTATCAATAAGATTTTGCATTTCCTCTTGCATCAGCATCTTACCTGGTTTGATGGCCATATTTCTAGCCATCGACAAAGCTAAGTTATTTTTTTTGTCCAGCTTTAAACTCATCAGGTTTTTTTTGAAATTTTCCAACATTCCTTCAATTACAGCATTGATGTTTTCGTCAGCCATATTTGCTGGAATCCCATTTACAACAAAAGTATTCAATCCTGCTGCATTGATATCGAATCCCAATAATGCCAATTCATTTTTCAATTCCTTGAGCAATTCGCTATCTGATGGTGTAAAAACAATAGCTTGGGGAAAAAGTTGTTGTTGTGAAACACTTTGATGGTGTTCGATGGTTTCAATAAATTGTTCAAACAATATTCTTTCATGAGCACTTTGTTGGTCAATAATGATTAAACCCGATTTCACAGAAGATACAATGTAACGGTTTTGAAGTTGAAAGAAATTAAAGTTCAACAAAGCAGTATTGCCAATAGCCAATACTTCTGCCATAGATTCCTGCTTAGCCTGAGGGGGAAATTCAAAATGTGAAGCTGCTGCTGCTTTCGTATCATTATAGATTTTATCCCAGTTTTGCAGGTTGTGTTGTTCTCTTTCAGTAGGTTTTGGCGGAGTATAACTTATTTTATTTTTGTTGTCAAAAGGATTAAAAGCCGGATCAACTTTAACGGAAGGTGGCTTTATATCATACCCTTTAGGTGGAGGCATTAAATTTAAGCTTTGTTCCAAATCAAAATCTATGCTAGGTGAAATGTTGAATTTACCTATACTTTGTTTGACAACAGAACGAAGCAGTGCATATATTGTTTTTTCGTCCTGAAACTTTATTTCGGTTTTAGTAGGATGTATATTGATATCAATTTCTTTAGGATCAATATCAAAATTAATAAAGTAAGAAGGAAATGATTTTTCAGGAAGCAATTCCTGAAAAGCATTATCCACAGCATGATGCAGATAAGGATGTTTAAAAAAACGTTTGTTTACAAAGAAATACTGTTCACCTCGTGTTTTTCTGGCAAATTCTGGTTTTCCGATAAATCCGCTGAATTTGGCGATATTGGTATCCTGTTCAATGGGAATCAATCGCTCTGCATACGACTTTCCGAAAACATTTACGATACGTTGTTTTTGATTTGACTTTTCCAATTGATAGATAAGTTTCCCATTATGATGATAGGTAAAAGCAATGTCAGGATTGATCAAAGCAAGCCTGTAAAATTCTTCCAAAATATGATTGGCTTCCAGAACATCAGATTTCAAGAAATTGCGACGGGCAGGTACATTGAAGAATAAATTTTTTACAGATATAGATGTTCCTCCTGAAAATTGACAAGCTTGCTGGCTTTTAACTTCACTTCCTTCGATTATGATCTGGCATCCCAAACTTGCATCGTGCAAGCTGGTTTTTAACTCCATATGAGCAATGGCTGCAATCGAAGCCAGGGCTTCACCTCGGAACCCCATAGTACGTATACAAAACAAATCATTTGCCTGATTAATTTTAGAAGTAGCATGACGTTCAAAACTCAATCTGGCATCAGTGTCAGACATTCCGCTACCATTGTCGATAATTTGTATCAAGGTTTTCCCGGCATCCTTTACAATCAGCTGAATATGTGTTGCACCAGCATCCAGTGCATTTTCCAGCAACTCTTTAACTGCTGAAGCAGGCCGTTGAATGACCTCTCCAGCTGCAATCTGGTTGGCAACTGCATCAGGGAGTAAATGGATAATATCGGGCATTGGTTATTGAGTTATTGAGTTATTGAGTTATTGGGTTATTGGGTTATTTGGTAATAGATCTTGTAATTTTTTTACAAAAATATCATTATTTTGTAGTTTTACCAAATATTCAACGTTCATTAATAAAGCTATAGTATATTAAAAAATTATTTATTTTATAATCTTACAGCATCAAAAAAGCCTGCATCCATTGTGATACAGGCTTTTCATTTTACAAACTGATTATTAGCTATCAGCTTTTAGAGTTACAAATCTACCTAATTGACTGCAGTCTATATACCTATAGCCTAATTTGCTTATTTCCAGTTTACTTTTACATTTTGCGTACTGATTGAAGTTTTTACCTTTACCAGATAAATACCGTTTGATAAATTTAATTTGGCTGAAAACACGTTCATTCCACCAACTTCTGATTTATAAACGGCAGCTCCTGTTAGCGTGAACACTTCTATTTGCTGTAATTCCTCGCCCGTCTGAGCAATAATATTGAGTTCATGGTTGTTTTCAAAAACTTTCAAATCTGAAGAAGTCAGTGGATTCAGTGTAGTATTAACAGCTCCGAAACGGATAAAGAATCTGTTAATGATATTATCTGCTGGGAATTCAAAATCATAGGTTGTGCTTTCTGACAACCTGGTGAGTTTACCTTTGAGTCGATCTTCAAGAAAGATTTGTTCCTTACTTTCTAAATCAAAAGCTGTAATTCTGGTTTTGACACCTGCGCTTCCGTTGATTCCAAGCGGAATGATGGTTTGCGTGGTATTGATAGTGTTTATGACCAATTTTTCACCAGAAGCAGATTGAGAGAAGATTTCAAGTGGAAGACCTCCAAAGAGTTTTTCTGAATCAAATTTCTCAAGATCAAGACTGGCATCAGGATTTTTACAGATTACCAATTCGTCAGCCCCTTGTTCATTTTCGATTTTAATTCGGACTAAAATTTCAGTATTGATATAGCCTTTGTAAAAACCTAAGCTACTATGCAAACGTGCTGAAGGTAGAAAACTTAATTTAGGAGCGGTATATACTGCTCTTACAAAAAAGCCTTGTAATGGGGCAATAAATGGAGTTGTACCAGCAGGAACACCCACGTTGTTACACGAATTATAGGTTCTGAAATAAGCAGCATTGGTAACAGGTGTATACAAAGGATACAATGCATTGTCCCATAAGTATAAACTGGTATTCAGATTGGTTTTTCCCAATAAATTCCAGTTAATATAAGATGTATATGGATTGGCAACCAGATTCCAGCTTTGTGTTGCAGCCATTCCGTTGTAAATCAATGAAATGGTATAATCATAAGGACTGTAATACAAATTCCCAGTTAAAGTGGCGGTAACTGCAGCACTTGGCTTCACAGCATAACCTGAAGTAGGTGAAAAATAGTAATACGGCGAACTTACTATACTTCCCCAGTTGACACCATTGCTATAGGGAATCATTTGCACATTTCCGCCAACTGGTATCAGACCGGCCAACGAAGATCCTGTATTTTGTTTAAACGGAGAGCCAAACAAATGCCAGCCCGGATTCAGCAATCTTTTAACAGTCGCTTGTAGATCCACCGTATTATGAATAAACGATGCACCGGACAGTATTATTAAACCACCACCCCCTTTACCGTTATTGTTTCTAATATTTCCCAATACAGTAATTCTGCTTCCATTTGTCAATGTTAGGTTTTTGCCTGGATTAATAATAATAATATCGCCATTTCCTGTGAAAGAAGTACCTAAAAGCAAATTATGATTATCAAAGCTAATATTTTTATTGATTATGATTGGTGAATTTAATACAATCAAGCGTCCGCTCATATAATCATCAAAAAGAATAACCCCACCCTCCGGTAGATTAGCAACGACATCACGGAATGAACCCGGGCCTGAATCATCAGTGTTGGTAACAATAGTGCTGGTAATGGTTGCTATTGTTATTACTGCCATTGCCGTTAATTCAGCAGAACAGCTACCCAAGGTAGCATATACATTAAAAGTAGTAGTTGATGTTAAATTACCTGTCGTTAGGCTAATTGTTCCACCATTTCCTGTTAAGGGTGAACCTATTAATTGATTTGCATTATCATTTCTCAGCTGGTAGCTTGTGCCAATTTCGGATGAGCTCACGGTAACGTTAGTGGCTGTACCTGAATTAATAGTTGCTGTTCCGCCTACAGACAAACTAACAGATGGTAAAGGATTAATCGTTACTGTAGTGGTAACAGTAATAGATGGACAGCCGGCGGCAGCAGGTATAACATAAGAAACAATATAATCAGCTGCAGTTGAAGTAGTTGGTGTAATAATACCTGATGTTTCATTAATACTTAATCCAAGTGTAGAACTGAAAGTGCCACCGCTACCACTTAGGCTGACATTTTGAGCATTTGCGGATGTACAAAAGGGTGATCCGCTATAAGAAATACTGGCCGTAGGTAAAGTAGTAACCGTTACACCACCGTTAATGTAGTAATCAGCTGTAGGAGTATCAATAAAAGGAGTATACGAAGGGTAAGTATCCGGTGAATATTCGCAGGCTGTACCCTGAATATTTTCATTAAAAATCATATTTCCATTGGTAATAGGACTTAGTTTTGAAAAATGAAAGGTAAGTAAAGTTGTACCATTTGGAAGTGTAATACCAGCACCATTGCCGCTTATGGTTATCGTACCTGAAATAGTAGAGGTACTCACAATAAATCTACTTCCCCAGCTATTTAAAGAAGCATCTTGTGAAAGCAGGCTAGCCTCACCCAACTCGCCCGGATTATAAGACAATGTTAGATTAATATTACCTACATTCGTAAATCCAGATACTTTAATAGGAATATCAACCGAAGTAGTACCGTTACAAATTGCCACTGTAGAGATGGTAGAAACAGGTCCTATGCCAGTATTTGTAACAGATTGTAAAGGAAATTGGTCGGTCGTTCTGGCATCCCCCGATTTAACGTCTCGAGTATGAGCTCCAGCAATTTGTGCAACAAAAACCAATTTCAGAAATAAAAAAACCACAGTAGTAAGCATTGAAAGCTTTCTTATTTGTCTTGCTTTGTAATTTGTATTCATTTTAAAAATATTATGCGTATGAGTAATATGTATTATCCAGGTATTTAGTTATCAATGAAAAAAATTAGCATCTTTAATTTTTTATAACTTTTAGATATTTTTGATAGTTTAGGTTTGCTCCTTTAAAAATTATTTCACATTTATACAGGCCAGGGTGTAATTCCAGGGTGTTCAATTTAAAAATAGATTCACCTTCTGTTTTGTATTCGTCTGCTATCATTCCCACTTTCTGGCCCATCGAATTGTATAAAACAATCGTAATTCTACCTGATTCAGGAATTTGACAGTAAATGGCTGCCTGATCTTTACAGGGATTGGGATAAATACTGAAGGACTGATCTTCGGCTTCCGTTTGAATTCCACTTACTTTCAAACCGTTAAAATCGAGTATCTCAGCATTTTCATCAGCAAACTCAGCAGCTTTGCTATAGCTAAATACGTTGGTTGAAGAACTAACAGCAGCTTTTACAATAACTTTCAGTTTAAAGACTACATCATTGGCATGCAAATTAATTGCTTGAATATCGGACCATGCAATCTGAATTTTGCCCTTGCCAAATTGATAATTTAGGTCTTTTAATACTGAACTCAAAGCGGTAACTTCTATTAAATCTGTATTATAATTCAGATCCAGGCTAATAGCTCCGGGTCTAATGAAATCACTTACCCTGAAGCAAAGTTCAATTTCTTTGTTTTTTGCTGCAATTACAATTCCTTCTTTTTGTAGCGGCATATAATCAGCCGTTTTTACAAGACTTGGGTTGAAAGATTGATTAACGTCACCTGTTGCCAATGCAGTAAAATTATGGGAAGTCAGACCCGAAACACTCACCACCGTATCGCTATATACCCAATCGCCAATCGCAAATTGATTGATGATACCTACAACCCGCAATTGTATCAATAATGCATCGGTTGAATTAACAAAATGAGAGAGGTTGATGTCAGCAGCAGCCAAGGGAAGTCCACTTAAGACAGTAAGTCCAACCGTATGTAATTTTATTATCAACGCATCGGTTGCATTAACGCCTCCCCATTGAAGGCCGGAAGTTGCTCTTATAGTATAGTTTCCATCAGCGATATTGTAAAATTGGTAATAGCCTCCCAAAACAACCGGACCAGATGGAACTGAATTATCCGTATACGAAAAAGTTGTAGTAGTGGCAACCACTATATTTGAATTATTAACCAATTGCAGACTGATACCATTCAAAGGTGTAGTTGCCGTATTCAAATATCTGAGTTGACCTTTTAGTTTCACGATAGGGCCAATGGCTCCATCTGTCAAATAATTTGCTGTTGGCTGATCAATCAGCACATTGCCTGCCGCATCCGAAAATTCGCAGGAAGGGCCATTTTCGAACCACTTTAGTGCAGAGGAAGTTCCTGCTGTCAGATACATAAAATTAAGTGTACAAAGTGTAGCACCATTGGTCAGGCTGACGCCTCCCCCATACCATTGAATAACAATCGTCTTCTTGCTTCCACTGCTGGCAATATTCCCGACAAGGAAAGATGAATTAAAAGCAGGATTTTTAGTAAAAGTATTCTGATAAACGGCCACAGTAGTATCGTATTCCAGGTATAAAGTTACTGCACCTATATTATTAAACCCATTCACAGTAATGGGTAGTTGTAGTGCTCCGACCGAAGGATTGATAATAGAGGGTGCTGTTATTTGTGGAGCACTCCGGTTTGAAATGCCTCCGTTGATATAATACAAATATTTCGGACTGTCGTTCATGGTTGTAAGCACGCCACTTATATAAGTTTTGTACTGACATACAGCACCGTAGGTATAAGCCCAGTTGAGTATTCCGGTAGCACTTACATAAGTGAAGCTAAGATTCGCCAAAACTGACCCATCAGTCAGACTGAAATTGCTGGCTGAAGTCCAGTTGAAAACCAGTTTTCCCTGGGTATTGCCTGAAGGAGAAGTGTAACTAACGGTTATGCCACTAAGCAAAGGATTTGTGATGGCTGAAACATAGCGAACTTTTGTAGTATCGAATTTCATAGTCAGAGTAAACTGACCTATATTAATAAAAGCAGTTACGCTTAAAGGGATTGTAACATTACCGGCAACCGCATTGGTAATAGAAGCTGCCGTGGTTACAGGAGCATTTTGTGCAGATACAACAGAAAACAAAGAAAATAAAACAACACAAAAGCATACCATCTTTATTTTCATGAAGCTGTGTTTATACATCCGTTTTGTTTTATTGGTATACATTGATTGCATTTTCAAAATAATGAAAAGAAGGGGAGGTAAAAACTCCCCTTCTGAGATTGCTTATTTATTATTGATTATTTTAATTGTACGAACAATTTCGTTGTTTTCGTTTCGTAAGCGAAGTGTAGCCATATAAATTCCACTGGTCAATAGATCGGCATCAATTTTAAGGCTGTAATTGCCCTGAACTTGATTTTCGCTGACCACTGATTTTACCAATTTACCCATATAGTTATAAATCTCAAGGCTTACTTTTCCATCAAAAGGAAGACTGTAGTTAATCGTAGTGCTGGCATTGAAAGGATTGGGATGATTGCTCAATTTCAAGCCGTTGGCAAGATTTTGGTTATTGACTTGTAAAGTAGATTTAAGCTTGTCAATACTCAATACCGCATTGTTGATTACAGCATAACCTCCGTTTGCCAGTTCATTGGCCGGATTGGCAGCCAATGCAAATAGAATTTCGTTGCCATTGGTAAAGCTAGCTTTGGTCTTTAATTTCAAAGTAAGCAGATTTGCAGCTGCATCCAGAGTCAATGGAGTAGCAGCATACCATCCAATTCTCAACTCATTGCCTTTTACAGCCCATTTTAAGTTTGAATTGTCTCCATCTATTACCACGTCCTGAACTTCTACCATATCGGCAGGAAAATTAAATACCAAGGAAACAGCACCCACTATCGATGAATTTACAATATGAACTGGAAGATCAATCAATTGATTACTACCCAACAGCTGTTCGGCATTGTAAATAAGAGCAAGCGATGAACTGCCAGCTTTAGCAGGATAAGGATTAAAACTGCGGTTAAAGTCACCGGTACACAAACCATACATATCAGCTGACAAATCGCTACCAACTGAAAGAGTCACGCTTGGATAAGAAGGTATACCTAGATTGTCGCTGATCTTTTCACCTTTTAACCAAAATACCCATTTATCAGTTTTTGTAAATGAAGTTCCATTAACAAAATTAAGTAATATAGGAAGTGCATCACCAGGAGCATTTATAAAATTATTTCCACTTACATCACCAGCTAAAAACCTAACTTTTTCTATTTCATATTGTGATGTTCCCCAATAGTTTACTTGGGCAGCATCGGTACCATTTACACTACCATCGGTAGTAATTGTTGAAGTAGCTACTACAAAATAATTATCAGGACAAAGGTTAGTAAACTCATAAGTTCCAGAAGAAGTGGTAGTGGTAGTTCCTATTGACAAATTATCACTTGTTCTTTTTAATTCAACATTAATACCAGTTTTAAGCGTAATATCGCCCGTACTATTATAATAATAATAAGTACCAGAAATTTTTTGGAGGACGTTGACCGTTACTTTCCATACTTCAGCAGAAGTATTCCATCCTGTATTACAAGTTCCATCATGAGCCTGACGACGATACCAAGTGGTAACAGTCAGACCAGATGCTGGAGTGTAAGTTGCAGTATTAGAATTTATATCTGTTGGCGTTCCCGTAAAACCAGCATTCAAACTACTTTGCCATTGGTAAGTAATTGTTGCATCTCCTCCGGTGGCAGAAACAGAACTGGTGATAGTTGCTGGATTACCTGCATAACATATCGTTTCTCCTGTATTTGATATAGTACCCGCAGAGAAATTATCATAAACCGTTACTTTCCA
>CAZCBG010000073.1:0-2592 GCA_964496885.1 uncultured Bacteroides sp.
GAAAAGGATAAGGTGCTAAACCTGTAGTTCCAATTCCTATTGTATAAACCCTGATACCAAACAATTTGGCAATTTCACCTGCAGATAACGGGTCAATGGAGCCTCTGTTGTTGTCTCCATCGGTAAGTAGAATAATAACTTTACTTACAGCTTTGCTGTCTTTGATTCTGCTGACTGCTGTGGCCAAGCCATCTCCGATAGCAGTTCCATCTTCGATAATGCCACTTTTAACATTCAAAAACAATGATTTTAATACACCATGATCAGAAGTTAATGGGCATTGAGTAAAAGCTTCACCACCAAATACAACCAAACCGATTCTATCATTAGGCCTTCCATCTATAAATTGCATACCTACATTTCGTGCTCCTTCCAATCTATTGGGTTTGATATCTTCGGCCAGCATACTGGGCGAAATATCTAATGCCATCACAATATCAATTCCTTCGATAGAAACATTCCGTTTGCTTAAACTGGATTGAGGCCGAGCCAATACAATGATTAATAATGAAATAACTAAAATTCTTAATACGAAAAGTACAGGATACAATTTTTGTTTAACAGTCTTTCTAACGTTTTTGAATGGGGCGAAGCTCGGAAACTGAATTTCAGCAAATGAATTAAAATGCCGGAGGATATACCAAACAATGAGTAGGGGGATTATCAATAATAAATATAGATAAACCGGATTCGCAAATTCAATATGTCTTAAATAATCTGACATTCTAGTTTTGTTTTAAATGATCTGTAGTTGTTGTATTTTCTTTTTCATTTTCGAGAGAAGTTGTTTTAACAATAGCAATAGCATTGTTTAAACTTAAATCGTGCTGATCGGGTAAGGGTAGTTGTTTAGCAAATTTTACCAAATCTGCTAAACTTAGTATTTGTCTTAATTTAGATGTTGAATCTTCGTTCTTGCTAATACTTTTAAATGCTTCTAGAATTTCATCGGAAGTCATTTCAAGTGCCTGAACATTAAACTGATATTCAAAATAAACCCTAAGAATTTCAGTAAGCTCTGAATGATAATCTTTAATTCTGTCGTTTTGCCAGAGTTTTTTAACCCGCAAAGCTTCTAGATCCTGTAAGGCTTTTTTGTGAGGTGGAATTTTTGGTTTAGAAGGAGTCAACACCTGGTCTTTCTTTTTAGAGTATCTACGAATAATATAAACAACAAGGACAATTATTGCAATTATCCCCAGCCCCAAACCGATATAAGGTAAAAGTTCTTTCAAGGTAATAGGAGCTTCCAAAGGTGGTTTTATGTCTTTAATTGCCAGGTTGGTATCTACAGCTACATTGTTTACAGTTAAAAAAACTGAGTCTGAAAACAAGGTATTTATTCCATTTTCATTTTTTCTTTGATATTGAAAAGCAAATGCAGGAATTTTATAATATCCTGAATCAAAAGATGTTATTAGGATAGATTGATTCAGTGTCATTTTAGATTTGTCCTGACTGAATGAAGTGTCAATTTTCGATTGATTCACAATGACAATTTTATTCGATAATGAATCAATAAAAACAGGAAACGCAATCTGATAGCTGACGGGAGCAGTAATTGAAAATTTTAAATTGATTTGATCTCCAATCAAAATTGTGTTGGTATCTATTTTTGTTGCAATGCTCACTTCTTGCCCAAAAATTGGGATTGCAATAAAAATCAATAAAATTTGAAATATATACTTATGTATTTTGCTCATAATTAATTATCAATATCTGTTTTCTCTTTTTTTGAATAAACCCATTAAAGGTTTAACGTAGTCCTGCTTGGTATTGATTTTAACTTCATCGGTACCTGATTTAATAAAGATATCATTCAGCATTTTTTCATGTTGCCTCCACCATATCTGGAAGTTTTTACGAATCTGAATATCTGATGAATCTATCCAAAGGGTTGATCCGTCTTCAGCATTTTTAAGTTTAATAATTCCAATATCCGGTAAATGCGATTCCAGGTCATCGTAAACTCTGATAGCCACTAAATCGTGTTTCTTAGATGTTATTTTAATAGCATCTTCAAATCCATCATCCATAAAATCGCTGATTAAAAAGGCAGTGCATTTCTTTTTAATAATGTTTGTAAAATAGCGCAATGCCTCAGCTATATTGGTCTGGTTATTGGAAGGTGTAAAATTGATAAGTTCACGAATGATACGCAAAATATGCGAGCTGCCTTTTTTGGCAGGAATAAATTTTTCAATCTTGTCAGAAAAGAAAATGACCCCTACTTTATCGTTATTCTGGATAGCAGAAAATGAAAGTACAGCCGCTATTTCGGTAATGAGTTCTTCTTTGAATTGTTTTTGACTGCCGAATTTATTAGAACCACTCACGTCAATTAATAGCATAACCGTAAGTTCTCTTTCTTCTTCAAATATTTTAACATAAGGATGATTCAAACGGGCAGTTACATTCCAATCGATAGAACGCACGTCATCACCATACTGATATTCTCTTACTTCGCTGAATGTCATACCTTTTCCTTTAAAAGCACTGTGGTAATGCCCCGAAAAGATATGATTGGTCAAACCGCGGGATTTGATTTCAATTTTTCTTACTTTCTTGAGTAGTTCGCTTGTTTCCAATTTG
>CAZCBG010000073.1:2692-17001 GCA_964496885.1 uncultured Bacteroides sp.
GGATTTGATTTCAATTTTTCTTACTTTCTTGAGTAGTTCGCTTGTTTCCAATTTGCTTATTGGGTTATTGGGTTATTGAGTTATTGAGTTATAGGTTATTGAGTTATTGAGTTATTGAGTTATTGGTTATTTAAACTTTCTGAAACTGAGGCCAAACTATTTTTTTTAATAACCTATTAACTTACTAACCATTAACTCAATTCATAATTCATAATTCATAAATCATAATTCTTTATGGTACTTCAACTGTATTTAAAATTTCGTTGATAATTTCTTCGGTAGTTATGTTTTCTGCTTCTGCTTCGTAAGTTAATCCAATCCGATGACGCAATACATCATGACAAATTGCTCTGACATCTTCAGGTATTACATAGCCTCTTCTTTTAATAAATGCAAAAGCCTTGGAAGCCAGCGCTAAATTGATACTTGCACGAGGTGAAGCACCATAACTGATTAATCCTTTAAACTTATCAAGTTTGTATTCTGAAGGAAAACGGGTAGCAAATACTATATCGCTGATATAGTTTTCTATTTTTTCGTCTAAATAAACTTCTCTGCAAACGGCCCTGGCTTTAATAATATCTTCTGGTTTAAGAACCGGAGTGGTAGTTGGGAAATCGTTGCTCATATTCTGACGCATGATTAATTTCTCTTCATCCTTTTTGGGATAAGTAATGATAACTTTTAACATAAAACGGTCCACCTGAGCTTCTGGAAGTGGATACGTCCCTTCTTGCTCAATAGGATTCTGAGTTGCCATTACCAAAAATGGTTCTTCTAATTTATAAGTTTGATCACCAATAGTAACCTGACGCTCTTGCATAGCTTCCAACAGAGCACTTTGAACTTTTGCAGGCGCACGGTTGATTTCATCAGCTAATATAAAATTAGAAAAGATAGGTCCTTTTCTAACAATAAATTCTTCTTTCTTTTGGCTGTAAATTAATGTACCTGTTAAATCAGCAGGCAATAAATCGGGAGTAAACTGTATTCTGCTGAATTTAGCATGAATAGCATTGGCCAACGAATTGATGGCGAGTGTTTTTGCCAATCCAGGAACTCCTTCCAGTAAGATGTGTCCGTTTGATAACAATCCAATCAAAAGGCGTTCAACCATGTGTTTTTGACCGATAATTACTTTTTTCATTTCCATCGAAAGCAAGTCAACAAAAGCACTTTCTCTTTGAATGCGTTCGTTCAATTCATTAATGTCAAATGTTTGTGTCATAGTTTTTAAAATTTGTAAAGCAAAATTAAACGAATACCCACTTATAGCTATATTTTCTTAGTTAAAAAATGTTAAGTTGATTGTTAAGATTTCTTAATCGTAAAGGGTTTAAAGGTATTTTCATGAATACCTCCTCTGAAGAATAAAATCCAAAATATTTAAATTTCAATAAGTTGGGTTTTATCAGTATTTTTAATGAATTTTTGTAAAAAGCATGATGAATTATTTCTTACTGCTTTTTAAAAGCAAGAATTATTTCATTACTTATGATGCCTAAAAGCATGAATAATAAAATTAAGGAACTGGCAAATCCAATTTTTTCGCCAATATAGTAAGATTTTGGTTCAAATTTGAACTCAATTTTATGATTGCCTTGAGGTATTTTTAAGGCTCTGAGTATGTAATTTACACGGATATAAGGAAGTAGTTCCCCATCTATATAAGCATTCCAACCATTGGCATAGTAGATTTCAGAAAAAACAGCCAATTCTTCTTTTCTTGCATTGGCTTTATAAGTTAAATGATTGGGCAAATAATTACTTAATTCAATTGTAGAAGAAGAATCTTTAATAGGTTTAAAATCGCTAACATATTTTGAAAATCGTTTGTCAACAATAGCTGTGCATGCAGGTTCAAAGTTGCGCAAAGCATTAATTTCAGAATCGGGATTTTCTACTATTTTATAATTGTCAACAAACCAAGCATTGCCCAATGCAGCTATATTGCGTTGTACTTGTGGTTGTTTTTGGTTGTCGAGCGCTATAAAATATTTAGTATTCAACATATTTAGCACCTTTACATTGTTTTTGCTAATATGGCGTTCAATTAAATCTTGAAATCGCTGTAATTTTACGGTGCTAAACCCACCCAATGATTTATGAAAATAAGAAGTAGTAGTTTCGTTAAAAGTATTTACTGATAAGTTGAGTACCCTGTAATTTGGGTCTTTGTCTTCTGAAATAAGCAAATCGGCTTCAGTGGGATTCAAAGCTTTTTCCAGACTTTTTTTTGCTGTAAAATTATTATTGTCAAAATATCTTTTATCCACATTCCACATATCAACCAAAACTAATAATATAAAAGCGGTTAAAATATATTCGTTTTTGAATTTGTTTTCGATAAATGCCCATATTAAATAAGCTGCAAGCAAAATAAATATAAGCGACTGAAAAGCATCCATCATCAACAATGATTTTCTATCTAAAATAATTGCATTCATCAGCCATTCAGGGTAAGGTAGTTGAGCATCGGCTGCACTTTTGAAATCGTATAAATAAGATGAAGCCAATGCAAAAAAAACTATAATTCCTCCTGTAATTATTACTGAAATTTTTCCATATTTTAAAACGCTTGCTTTCACCGTTTTTTTAGTAAATATTTGGTTTAAAGCCAAAATGCCCAACAATGGAATGCAAATTTCGGCTATTACCAATATTGACGAAACTGCTCTAAATTTCGAATACATTGGAAAATAATCATAAAACAATTGGGAGAAAGGTGTAAAATTATTACCCCACGAAAGCATTATTGATAATGCAGTTGCGATAAATAACATCCATTTCATGGGTGTTTTAACAATAAATAAACCCAATACAAATAAAAATACAAAAATTGCTCCAACGTAAACTGGACCCGAAGTAAAAGGTTGAGAACCCCAATACATCGGCATTTGATATGTAATTTCTTTAATATTCGGTATTTTATTTTGCTTTAAAATCTGATAGGTTTCAGAACCTTCGCTTACTTTAGAAACAGACGAACCACCTTTAAAATTAGGAATAAGCAAGGTTAAAGTTTCGTCAATGCCATAGCTTAATTGGGTTGCATTGTTAAAATCGGATGTCTTTTTCGTATTACCTAACCTGCTAGTAAGCTCAGATTTCCCTCTTGTTGATTCACTTGAAAATTCATTATTTGTTAGAAGTGATGTAATATTGCACCCTATTGCTAATGTAATAGCCAATAATAGAATTGCAAACGATTTGGAGAATAAAACTAATTGCTTATCTTTAAACTTTGTATAAAAGTCAATAATAAGAAAGATCAAAATCAAAATTGTTAAATAAAACGTCATTTGAATATGCCCCATTTTTAATTCTAAAGCTAGAAATAAAGCTGTAAGTATGCCTCCCCAAAGGAATTTCCCATTCATTAATACTATAATTCCAGCAAATACAGCTGCCATATATCCAATTGCTGAGGCTTTACTAAAATCACCAGCATCAATAATTACAAAAAAATTAGAAGAAAAACCAAAAGCGAGGGCTCCAATTATGCTTATCCATGGGTCAATGCCAAGTACCAAAAGCAAAATATAAAACCCAATAAAATAAATAAAAATTAAATTAGCTGGCATTGGTAATGAAAACAATCGCATGACATTATCAAAAAATGAAATAATATTGTTGGAAGGTGTTTGCATATTTATAGCATAAGCCGGCATTCCTCCATACATTGAATTTGTCCACAAAGGCTCCTCTCCTGGATGTGCTTTACGAAAATCAATAATCTCTTTAGATGCAGCTGTGGATTTAATAATTTCAGCTTGGTTTAATTGCTTTCCTTCTAAAATAGGACTTAAGTAAACGAATGTAACAGTAAGGAAAATGGAAATAGCAGCTATAAAAGGGGAGATTTTTTTGAAATTGATATTTTTCATTTTTAAATTTCTGTTAAATTATTTTGGTTCAATTTCTTCATAATCAATATATTCGCCAATATTATCTGAAGATTTATTCTTTTTGTTTTTAGTATCAGGTACAAATTCAACATTTGTTTCTCCTTCTTTGCGGTTTGAGTCAATAGGACTTTCATGCTGGTTGAAATTCTGTTGAAATCTTTTTAAGAAATATTTTAATAGATAGGGAAATAAGAATTTGCCTATAATTTGAAATGAAAAATACAGGATGATGATCCAAAATATAAAGTCTAACATTGTGTTACAATTTGAAAAATGCAAACCTACAAAATATTTTAATACAATAGAAGATTGGATATATGTTATTCAATGATAGGTAGTATGTCAATAAATTTTGTGTTGAAACCTGAAATTAAGATTCTTGAATTATTAGCTGCGTTTTTTAAATTAGGTATTCAATTAATTTTATAATTTTGCATTTTAAATTTTAAGCGGTATGATATTCGATTTTCACAATGATAAAGAAAGGTATTTTAATTATCAATATCTTCATTCAAAGGAATATATAGTTCCTTTGGTCAATCAATATCTTGATTTTTCTCAAAAACTTAGAATTTTAGAAATCGGATCCGCAGAAGCTGGTGTATTGAAAGCTTTTACAGAATTAGGACATGATTGTGTGGGTGTTGAAATTAGCGAAACAAGAGTAAATCTTGCAAAACTTTTTATGAAAACAGAGTTTGATGCGGGGCAAGTGAAATTTTACGATAGCGATGTGTTTAATGTCAGTGTTGATGAATTGGGAGGCAAATTTGATCTTATCATATTAAAGGATGTAATTGAACATATTCACCATCGGGAAATATTATATAATAAGTTCAAGGAATTTTTACAACCTCAAGGGTTTGTATTCATTGCGATGCCACCCTGGAATATGCCATTTGGCGGTCATCAGCAAATGCTGAAAAGTAAATTCTATTCACGCTTGCCCTATTTTCATCTGCTTCCAATGTGGTTTACCAAACTTTTGCTTAAATGGGGACATGATCCATATATTTCAGAATGGGAAGACTTGAAACGTACTCAAATAAGTATCAATGGATTTCAGCGTGAAGCAAAATCAAATGGATTTAAAATCAGAAAGGCGATCTATTATTTCATCAATCCTAACTATAAATTCAAGTTTAATTTGCAACCAAGGGAACAAAGCAGTATTATTGCTTCTATTCCTTGGTTGAGAGATTTTTTTACAACTACAGTTTATTATTTAATCGAAACTGAGAAGTAAAATTTAAATATTTTGTAAAAATTCTAGTAATATCTTTCAAAAGTAGGAAAGAAAAAATTAGATTCAATGATAGCATTTTCATTAGAATCTGATCCATGTACAGCGTTATTCTGAACTGAAGTCCCATATAAATCGCGTATAGTGCCTTTTGCAGCCTTTGAAGGATCGGTAGCACCTATCAACTCTCTGTATTCATCTACTGCATTTTCTTTTTCCAGAATGGCTGCCACTATGGGGCCAGAACTCATAAACTCAACCAAGTCATTAAAAAATGGTCTTTCCTTGTGAATACTGTAAAATTTTTCAGCCTGACTGCGTGAAAGGCGTGTATATTTCATGGCCCTTATTTTGAAATTGTGGGTAATAATAAAGTCTAAAATTCGTCCAATATTCCCTGCTTCAACTGCGCAAGGCTTTATCATTGTAAAAGTTATCTTTCCTGTCATTGTATAAATATTAATGTTTTTTCAGGCTGTAAAAATAATAAAACAAATGGACAAAAGCTGTGTTTTTATTTTTAATTTTGCAAACTTAATTCTAAATTCTATCTATTGAACAATTCTTATATTTCATCATTACAGGATTTTTTTTCAACTAAAAAAAAGATTGTAATTGTATCTCATTCTAATCCAGATGGTGATGCCCTCGGATCTTCATTGGCATTGTACAACTATTTTTTATTAAAAAAACAAGAAGTTACGATAATTGTCCCTAATAATTTCCCCGAATATTTGGCCTGGATGAAAGGAAGTGAGCATATACTTTTGTATAGTTCAAAGAAGAATACTTGTAATCAGCTAATTGCTGATGCTGATATTTTGTTTTGTCTCGATTTTAATGCACTCAATAGGGTAGATAAGGTAGAAGATAGTTTAAGAAATACAAAGGCTTTAAAAGTATTGATTGACCATCATTTACAACCAGAGTTAAATGCTTTTGACTACGCTTTTTCCGAAACTAAAGTATCTTCAACTTCAGAACTAATTTATGATTTCATAGTCGCAATGGGTGACCAAAAATTGATGAATATCGATATTGCATCCTGTATTTACGTGGGTATAATGACCGATACCGGTTCTTTTAGCTATTCCTGCAATTATGAAAAAACGTATCAGATTTCTGCTTCTCTGCTCAAAACAGGTATAGATGCTGAAGAAATACATCATTTAGTATATGATACGTTTTCGGAAACCCGTTTACGTTTATTAGGCTATTGCTTAAGTGAAAAATTGGTGATTATTTCTGAGTTATCATCTGCTTATATTTCATTGTCAAAGGAGGAATTAAATCGTTTTTCCTATCAGGTTGGGGATACCGAAGGTGTTGTTAATTATGCTTTATCAATCAATCATGTAAAATTAGCAGCCTTATTCTCTGAACGTGAAGGCAAAATCAGAATATCTTTTCGTTCAAAAGGAGAAGTAGATGTAAACGTTTTTGCCCGCACTTATTTTGAAGGTGGCGGTCATCGAAATGCATCAGGTGCAACCTCTTATTTATCATTGAGTGAAACGATTAAGAAGTTTGAAGAAAGCCTGCTTGATTATGGCATGATTTTAAAATAAAAATAAAATGGAGCATTTTTTCTCATTAAAAAAAATACTTTTTTTGATAATCGTTGGTATTGTTTTCTTTTCATGTAAGGAGCAACCAAAAAACCACAAAGTCCTTATTCCAAATCAGGATACAATTGATCAAAGAATGATGAATGTAAACATTATTCTTGAAAGCAATGAAACCGGCAAAATAGAAGATTATATTAAAAGGTATCATTGGGAAATGAAAACGAGTACTTCCGGATTAAAATACATGATTTACAAACAAGGAAATGGAAAGCATCCTCGAAAAAATAGTAAAATTAAAATTAAATACAGATGCAGTTTGTTGAATGGCGTAACTGTCTATAATTCAGATATTGATGGGCTTAAAGTTTTTTCGATTGGAAAAGCAGAAGTAGAAACTGGATTGGAAGAAGGAATTTTATTATTAAAAGTTGGAGACAAAGCAAAATTTATTATACCTTCGCACCTTGCTTTCGGGCTGATCGGTGATCAAAAGAAAATCCCCAAAAAGGCTACACTGGTATATGATGTAGAATTATTGGAGGTTATCTGAAAGATTAAATAAAACAAATATTTATTATTAATTAAAATGAAAATGAACAAAAAAAATCAAATTGCAATTTTATTCATTGCCCTTTTGGCAGTGGTAACTATTTCTTGTGGTAAATCTAAATACCCTGGATTTAAAGAAACTAAAAATGGATTGTATTACAAGTTTTATATTGAAAACAAAGATGCTAAGAAACCAGGTGTTGGTGATATTTTAGTAGCTGAATTAACTGTTAGAACAGCTGATTCTACTTTGTTTACCAATTCGGGTAATCCACAAAAACTTTTCAAACTCGACACTTCATATTACAAAGGTGATTTAAACGAAGGTCTTGCTTTAATGGGAATTGGTGATAGTGCTACTTTTATTATCTCTGCTGATTCATTGAAGAAAGTAATGAGTTTGCCTCCATTTATTAAATCGGGTGATGTTTTGTATTATGATATAAAACTATCAGGAATTGTTTCAAAAGCTGATGCAGAAAAAGAAAAACAAGCAGCAATGGCAACTCAACAAAAAATGATAGATGAAGCCAAAGCCAATGAACCTAAAGTAATGGAAAAATACCTGAGCGATAATAAAATTAAAGTAAAACCTACTGCAAGTGGTCTTTATTTTGTTGACGTTAAAAAAGGTAGCGGAGCAAAAGCTGAAAAAGGGAAAAAAGTAAAAGTTAACTATATTGGAAAACTAGCTGACGGTACTGTTTTTGATACAAGCATTGAATCAGAAGCTAAAAAATCAAATACTTATAACGCTAAACGTCCTTACGAACCATTTGAATTTACATTAGGTAATGGTGAAGTAATCCCTGGTTGGGATGAAGGCATTAGTATGATGAAAGTAGGTGGAAAAGCAAAACTTGTTATTCCTTCTAAAATAGGTTATGGTGAAAGAGGAGCAGGTAATTCTATTCCTCCTTGTTCTGTTCTTGTTTTTGAAGTGGAATTAGTAGGTGTAAACTAAAAATATTAATTTTTAAATGAAAGAGGCTGTCTCCTATTAAGATAGCCTCTTTTTTTATTCTTTTTTTATTAAGTAAATTAAGTTCAATACATGCTTAACTAAAAAATAAGTTTTAAAATTGATAAAATAGATTGATATTATGCTTTTTAACTCCATCCATTTTGCAATATTTTTACCCATTGTTTATTTTCTTTACTGGTTTGCAAGTAAAGGAAATTTACGACTGCAAAATATATTGCTCCTTGTATCAAGCTATTTCTTTTATGCTTGCTGGGACTGGAGGTTTTTGTTTTTACTTATTTTTTCCACTTTATTAGATTATTATACTGGTATTAAAATTCATGAAGCTTACAAGCAAAGTAAAAAATTGTTTTGGTTATGGCTTAGCATAAGCATCAATCTTGGTTTTTTGGGTGTTTTTAAATATTACAATTTTTTTGCAGCCTCATTTGCCGACAGCCTCTCATTATTGGGAATAAAATCCAATTTCGCTACTTTAAAAGTAATACTTCCTGTAGGTATTTCTTTTTACACTTTCCATGGTTTATCGTATGTAATTGACCTCTATAAGAAAAGGATTCAACCCGAAAGAAATTTTATTGATTATTCTGTCTTTGTCAGTTTTTTCCCTTTGCTAGTAGCTGGTCCCATTGAGAGAGCAACTCATCTTTTGCCACAAATTTTAAGGAAAAGAGACTTTGATTATGCTAAGACTGTAGATGGATTGCGACAAA
The DNA here is from genome assembly GCA_964496885.1 of uncultured Bacteroides sp. Classification (GTDB taxonomy): domain Bacteria; phylum Bacteroidota; class Bacteroidia; order Bacteroidales; family JACABE01; genus JACABE01. The sequence continues at coordinate 11,659 of CAZCBG010000073.1, forward strand.
TCTTGTGGGGCTTATTCAAAAAGATAGTCATTGCTGATAATTGTGCTGAATATGCAAATACGATTTTTAATAATTCTTCTCATTATTCGGGAAGTACACTTGTGTTGGGTGCATTGTTTTTCACTTTTCAGATCTATTGCGATTTTTCTGGATATTCTGATATAGCCTTGGGTACAGCCCGGCTTTTTGGCATAGACCTCTTGCGTAATTTTGCATTCCCTTATTTTTCTAGAGACATTGCCGAGTTCTGGAGACGTTGGCATATTTCCCTTTCGTCATGGTTCCGAGATTATCTTTACATCCCCTTGGGCGGGAGCAAAGGTGGAATGCAGATGAAAATCAGGAACACTTTTGTCATCTTTCTGGTCAGTGGATTTTGGCATGGAGCCAACTGGACTTTTATAGTTTGGGGATTTTTGAATGCCCTTTTTATCATGCCTTCTATTATATTTAATACACACCGCAACAACCTCGATATTGTTGCAAAAGGGAACTACCTTCCTTCTTTAAAAGATACAGCTTCAATTTTGCTTACTTTTTGTTTAACCGTCTTTGCATGGATTTTTTTTAGAGCCAACAATGTTACCCATGCTTTGGCTTATATTTCAGAAATATTTTCAGCTTCATTGTTTTCAATTCCTAATTTTCAAGGTGTTAATAACTCTTTGTCAATTATTTTACTGATAGTTCTGTTCATGATTATTGAATGGTTGGGTAGAGAACATCAATATGCAATTGCTCACTTTGGACTCGTAAAGAGTAAACCATTGAGGTGGGCAATATATTATGCTATTATCATTGCCATCTTTTATTTTGGAGGTAAAGAACAACAATTCATTTATTTTCAATTTTAAGCATAAAGAAGTTTTTAACACGCTTGATTAGCTTTTTGGTGTAAATATTGAAGTTTTAAGGAATGTAAAAATAAAAAAGGATTGTAAACATATTGATTTACAATCCTTTTTTATTAATTTGTGCGGAGAGTGAGGGATTCGAACCCCCGGAACCTTGCAGTTCAACGGTTTTCAAGACCGCCGCAATCGACCACTCTGCCAACTCTCCGATGCAAAAGTACAAAAAAAATCAATTCTACAAAGAACTTAGATGCTTTTTTTGTACTTTTTTTAGATATATATTGTTATGTAAAAGATTATCAATAAAATAAAATATATTGTTAGCTTAAATTACTAAAATATTTTAAATTTTAAATGCGATGGCTAAGCTCTTTAATAAAAGAAGAAAAGATATTTATTTGTATCTTTGCCTATTCATTAACATTCGGTATGGGTATAATTATAAGGCAAAGCATTAAAGGTTCAATAGTTACATATTTAGGTGCTTTTTTAGGATTTATTACAACTGCAGTGGTTGCTAATTATTTTCTAACTAAAGAACAATTTGGACTTACAAGAGTATTAGTTGAAGTTGCTATCCTTGTATCTGTGTTTGCACAATTGGGCTTATCTTCATCTGCAATCAAGTTTTTCCCGCAATTTAAAACTGCCGATGGACGAAACAATGGGTTTCTATTTTATCTTTTTATCGTTCCTTTATTTGGTTTACTTGTTTTTGGTTTATTATATGTGTTTTTGAAACCAGAAATTTACAAATATTACTCAGAAAATTCCGCTTTATTTGTTAAATACTTTTATTGGGTAATCCCATTGGCTTTTTTTATAACTTATATAACTGTATTTGAGACATATTCTTCAATTTTATCTCGTATAGTTGTTCCCAAAATAATCAAAGAAATCGTCATTAGAATTTTCACAGTGGTATTATTTGTTTTATTGTTTTTCGACCTTATTAGTATGAATATGTTTGTTGGCATTTTTATTTCAATATATGGTTTTGCAATGCTCCTCAATATTATTTATGTTTTTAAAATTTCTACTGTTTCACTAAAGCCCAAAATTTCTTTTATCTCCCCACCACTTAAAAAAGAAATAATTACTTATTCGCTCTTTATTATCGGAGCTTCTATTGGTACCAGTATTGTCGGTAAAATAGATATTTTAATGATTTCAAGTGTAATGGGTTTAGGATATGCTGGAATTTACAGTATGGCTTATTACATGGCAAATATAATTGAAATACCTTCTCGTTCTTTACTTGCAATTTCATATCCAATTGTTTCAGCAGCAATAAATGAAAACAATTGGGCAAAAGTAAATGATATGTATAAACGAATATGCTTGAATCAATTGCTTGTTGGATGTTTTATTTTTATTGTGCTTTGGGTTGGTATCGATGATATCTTCAAAATTATTCCTAATGAAGCTATTTACAAACAAGGAAAATATGTAATCCTTTTTATTGGGCTTAGCAAATTATTTGATTTAGCCACTGGATTTAATGCTGCTATATTATTATTTTCTCGCTACTATTATTATATGTTGTTTTTTATTTTTTTCCTTTCAGGACTTACGATTGCTATTAATCTATGGTTAATACCTATTTTTGGCATTAATGGGAGTGCCATTGCTACTGCAATTTCTATTCTATTGTACAATGCTATTTTAACTTTTTTTATTTATTGGAAACACAAATCGCAACCATTTACAATTAATATGCTAAAAATTGTTGGAATTTTTGCTTTAACGCTAGCTGTAAATAAATTCCTATTTGTTTTTTCTAATCCATTTATTGATGGAGTTTATAGAGTTATTATTGCTTCTATTATTTATGGTTTATTAATCTATTTTATAAAAATTTCCCCCGAATTTAATGGATTGCTAAAATCCGCTTTTAAGAAAGATGCCATTAGCAAATTGTATATTTTTAATAAAAAACCTCGATAATTTTCTATTTTGATGCAATCTTTTATTCTCTAAAATACGCTGTTTTGTTCATTTTTCATTGTTTTGGTAATTGTAATTGAATGAATATTGCGAAATGTTTTTTATCTTTGCACTTGTTTTATAAATACAATTTAATTTATTACAAGTCTAAAATATAAATTTGAAAACATTAAGAATAATTCTGCGTTTTTTTTTTGCAAATAGATTTTTCGATGCTCTTCTTGAACTTTTAATATACTCAACCGGAAGAAACCCCTTGCTTTTTGCTTTGAACCTTAACGGTATTTCTAACTGGAAAAACGATACTGTGAGTGGAGAACGTTATTTCGTTAAAAATTTCCTTCCAGAATATTATAGCAAATCTAAGACTAAACTTTGTTTTTTTGATGTAGGTGCTAATATTGGGAATTATTCTTTATTGCTTCAAAAATATATACCCGATGCTACAATTTATGCTTTTGAACCTAATCAAACTACTTTCAATCATCTTCTATCAAGCACTAAATTATTTCCCAACATATTACCTTTTATGATTGGTTTTAGTAACGAAAATATTACTTCTAAGATTTATAGTTACCAATCGGAAATCGCTAGTGAACATGCTTCACTGTACAAAAATGTAATTTCTGAAATTCATCACAACAAAGATGTAATAAGTATTGATATAATATTAGAAAAATTAGACGATTTTTGCCAAAATAACAATATTTCTCAAATTAATTTTTTAAAAATAGATACAGAGGGGCATGAATTGTCAGTATTTGAAGGAGCAAAAAAGTTTATTCAAAAAAGCTTAATTGATATTATTCAATTTGAATTCAATGAAATGAACGTGATTTCGAGAACATTCCTAAAGGATTTTTATGACATTGCAGGTGATAATTATGATTTTTATCGATTAAATTCCAATAAATTAATTCCATTAAATTCATACAATACAATTAATGAAATTTTTCAATTTCAAAATATTATTTTAATCAAAAAAGCATAGTATTCACTGTTAGAAAAATGAAAAAAAATCTTTGGTTAATATTTGTAATTGGTATTATTTTTTTGAGTTTTTTAAATGTCATTATTGATGTTTTGAATTATCCCTCTTGGCAAGACGATGTCTGTTATGCTGATATAACAAAATGTTTAATTGCTAATAATAAACTTTCCTTTAATATGATGCTATTACCGACAAATGCTCTTATCTGGGGACCGGTTTATTTTTACGTTCAAAAAGTATTCCTTCTTTTTTTTGGGTTTGGATTGTGGCAGTTCCGATTATTAAATTTTGTTTCAGGGATTGCAATAATATTTATCTTTTGGCTTACAGCTCAAAAATTAAAAATCTCAAAATTAAATACTTTTATTCTAATTGCATTAATTGCCTTTGACTTGCGATTTGTTTTTAACATGTCTAGTGGAAGAATGGATTTGTTTACATTGGCCTTGTTTATTATAGCTTTCTTATTGTTTCAAAATAGTTTTAAAAGAAATTATTTAAACATTATTTTTTCAGGAATGATTGCTTCCATCGCATTTCTTTCAACACCTAGAATTGGATACTATTTTTTAATTTATATATTGATGTTTGTAATTGAAATAATTTCAAGCAAAAATAAAAAGAAAACCTTCATTCAATATGCATTACTATGTTTATTTATATTACTTCCAATTCTAATATGGATTTCCGTTTCTTTTGGAAGTATTACAAATTATTTAAATTCTTATTTAAATTCAACATTTTTTACAACTAATATTAGAACGTCAATTTTTCCTCAAGCCTACCAAATTCCAATTTTGATAGTGTGGTTTTCTTCATGTGTTTATATACTTAAATCTAAGAAAAATATTTTAAATCCTTTTCTAGTAGCAATTTTTTCTGTGCCATTTTTGCATTTACTCTTTATTAATGAAGTAGGTCCCTATTCTGCTATGATGATGCCTTTTGTTTATTTAGGAATTATGCTTGCTATAAATAATATTCCCAACAAAAAGTTTTCAATAATACCTGGAATTATTGCTTCTATTATGTTTTTGTTCTCAATTTTTTCTACATTTACAAACGTTACGCTTGAATTTACTCATCCCGATTCATTCAGGGTTTTCTTAAAATCTCAGAATATTTCTAATGAGAATATTTTGTCTGATTATTGTTTTTATTATTTTATAAATGAAACGAATAACAGATTCATTTCAATCAATGATAATAAAAATGAACTAACGGAAAACAATTTGAATAAATTTGGAATTGATTATGCGATTGTTACAAAAGAAAATTATTCGAAAAACAATAAGATATTTGATGAACTTGGGTTTCATATATTGAAAGAATACCATACAAATACAAATGATGGTTTTTTTTATAGCATTGCAAAATCGCTAAAGAACATTAGAAAAAAAAGTATAAATTCAGGATATGATGGTTTTATTTTAAAAAGGAATTCGGTGGATTTACTTGAAAAATAAATTTTTATTTTAATTCTAATGTAATACTATTGGGGTCTTCTATAATTTAATTCTTTGTTATTCAATTAAATAAGTGTATATTTGC
>CAZCBG010000074.1:0-16924 GCA_964496885.1 uncultured Bacteroides sp.
GTAGCTGTTGTATTAGCAATAGGAGTCCAGGTGGTTCCGTCTAAAGAAGATTCCCATCTGATAATAGCACCAGTGTGTGATCCTAAAGTTAATAAAGTGCTATTGGTTCCTGAACAAACAGTTGAACCACCAGTAACAGATCCGGCATTGGTTGCGGAATCAATGCTAACCATTGTAAAAGTTGAAGTTGCAGGAGTACATATTCCATTTGTTACTATGGCATGATAGTAAACATTTACAGTTAAATTGCCGGTTAATAAGGTAGAAGCAGTTTCTCCGGAAATGTTATTCCATGTACTACCATCTAATGAATTTTGCCATTGAATAGCTCCTGAATATCCAGTTAAAGTAATTGTTGTACCAGTACCTGAACATACAACTGAAGCAGTCGGTGTTGCAATACCTCCAATTGAAGGAGTCGTTACGGATACTCCAACTTCAGCGGTAGTATAAAATAAGCCGCTATTTGAACAGCTTATTGTACATACATAATAAGTAGTTGAAGTTAAATTTCCTGTTGCCTGGGTTGATGCTGATCCAAGATTGGTATAAGGTCCACCTGTTACAGTTGCTGATTTCCATTGGTAAGTTATGCCAGGTAAAGAATAAGTTGTACTTAACGACAATGTTACTCCAGTACCCGAACAAATAGGGGTTGCTCCGTTAATAGTGGAAGTGGCAGGTATACCAGTGCATGAATTTAAGTTTGCTGATTCATCTGCTCCGATATCAGGTGTTGCTTTTCTTAAGTCGCCATCAAAATCATTCGTAACAGAAGATACTGTAATTCCAGCTCCAATACAGGGTGAACCAGTATTAATATGTAAATTGGGAATAATTGCCAAAGGATTTATAAATAAAGGATTACTGCTTAATGAATTCAAATCTTGGCCAACCGCAGTTTGCCAAGCTGTAAAAGTAGGAACATCTGTAGAATTATAATATCCTAAAAATCCGTCTGTTCCGTTTGCATAATATTCATTATAGTTTATTGTTAAACCTGCAGGATTAGGTGTAGTTCCGGCTATATTTAAAGCATAATGTTTACCAGTACCTGAAACACTGTTTGAACGGCCGTTAAAAAATATATTGTTTTGAAGAATTCTTGTATTTGTGGTAATATTGCTGTAAAAAGAATAAGAAGAACTTGTTGAAGAACTGATACCAGCACCTCCGATATTAATACTGTTGAAATAAAAATTATTGCTACCTCCTCTTTCGTTAATACCATAAATGGAATCACCCACTGTAATATCAGTTCCATCAGCTTTTAAGCCAAGACGAATCATATTATTCTGAAAGCTTGTATTCCCTGCATTAACATATATACCGTTTAAGCTGGAAGTTGTATTGGTTGAACTTCCTAATTCCAATCCATAAATTAAATTTCTTTCTACAAGATTTGCACCTGTTGTTGGCCCGTTGTAATATAGACCAACGACACTCTTTTGTCCGTTATATGAATTTGATAATGCATATATCGTATTTTGAGAAACTGTTTGTCCTGCCAAAGAGGATGAATTCATTGCAATTCCAATTAAACTGCAGTTTATACCAATTCCATTTGTTGTTGCAATAGCCTGAGCTGACAGATTACGAACAGTATTCCCGCTAATAGTATTGGTTCCGGCACCGATATAGATACCATAAATCATAGGACCACTTGAACTTGCTGGAAAAGTATTGTAGTTGTTGTTAATATTGGCAACTGTATTATTTGTAATCATATTTGATCCGTTAGAAGCAATATGAATACAATTAACAAACTGTTTTATTGTGCCTGTTGTAGCATTGGATAGATTTACACTATTTGAAGTAGTTGCACTTCCGATAGTATTATTATTAACAGTAAGATTTATTGCATTTGCATTTTGATAGAGTAAATACATGGAATGTGTGTTAGCAATTACACTGCCTGTGGCTGTGATAGAACCTATTACATTATTGGAAATATTCACTGAAGTTACAGATGAACTTACTAATCCATAAGAATAAGTATTTGTAGTACCGTTTGTTAAAGTGATTGAACCGGTGCCGATACTGTCACCAATATAATTTCCGGAAATATTTCCAATATTGGCTGAACCAGCTGCTAAATAAATTCCTGTCCATGTTCCTGGAACAGCTGCATTGGTTCCATTTGAAACCCAATTTATATTTCTGATAAAATTATTTTGAACAGATGAAGCAGTTGTTGTTCCTACATTCAAATACATACCAATAAAACGATTATTAACTGTTGATGTACTGATGGTCCATGGAGCACCTCCGCAATTTGCTGAAGAGCCCCCAATTTTATTTGCTGTAACTACATGATTGTTTCCACTACCAATGTATATACCATAAGCAGTACCTGCAGCACCTGAATAGGATACTGTTTGATAAAAGCTATTGTTTGTAATTATCCAATCTGTGTTGTTTAAACCCAAATAGATGCCTGCACCGGTTGAACCATTATAATTATAAATATTACAATTTGAAATGATATTGTTACTATTCTCTTTAGTTGGAGTGCCTAAAGCATAAATTGCATTAACAGGTTTTGTTGCATCATCAAAAATATCACAATAGTTTATTGTATTATTATCATTTCCAGTTGTAGCAATAGTTGTGCTGAATACAATACTTCCACTTGTAGCTGATATATTTACACCTTTTATATTACAATAATTCAAGGTGTTATTTAAAGCATCATTTAAGAAAGTAAATGTGTTACCCGATGTATTTGAATTAAAGAATGTCATGTACTTTCCACTTCCACTATATCGTCCTTCGAAGAAAACTCTGTCAGCACCATCTAACCTTATTAAACCACCTGTATAGTTTCCGGAAATTGTTCTCAATGTAGCTCCATCCGGTTGGATTGTAAGTGTATAATTTCCAATACCTTCTTCATTCCATTGATTTATTGCATTTGTACCATCTTCGGTAATATCAGAAATAATATTAGCAATAACATTCCCTGTAACAGGACCTGCATTAATCGCTGCGAATAATCCATTAGTCCCGGTTAAAGTGGAATAACTACCACCTGTTCCAACCGTATAAACCCCTGACATATTAGAAATGGAATAAAAATTCGGAACAGAAGGAGGCGTAGTTATAGTATTGACATCTGAAGCTACTCCACCACTAGGTGAAAAAGCAATATTTGGAGTAGCAACAGCATCCTGCGCAACAATATAATATGAAACTACATCAGAAAGAGTCAATCCTCCCAAATCAGAAGACAATATCGTAAAACTCCAGACTCCATTTATTGCTGTACCTGATGTTAATGTACCGGCTTGTGAAAAATAAGTACCAGCATTCTTTTTATAATAAATTCTTGGCCTTAAACTCCCAGTTGTTGGAACTCCGGTTACATCAACAATACTTACATTCGATAAAGTCCTGTTTCCGATTGAAAAAGTATTTAGTAATGCAGTATAATTTATTGAAGGAGGTGATAAATCAAGAAGTGTAAATGTTCCTTCATCTGCACCAATATCAGGTGTTAATAGATTTCTCGTATCCCCGTCAAAATCATTGGTTATCCCTGAAATAGCTGAACCACCGCTTTCAATTTGGGTAGGAATACTTGCATTGATATGTAAATTGGGAATACTTAAGAAGGGGTCAATATATTGAGGATTTACGCTAAATGAATTTACATCCTGTATTGTTGCACTTTTCCATGCAGCCAAATCAATCTCTGGTATTGCATTAAATAATCCAATATATCCTAATGTTCCTGAAACATAATAATCATTATTATTTATTGTTGTATTGGTTGTATTTGCAAGTCTGATCGCATATTGATTTCCAGTACCACTACTGCTACGGGCATTATAAAAAATATTATTTTTAATACTACGCGCAGAACCTGGTGTTATGACATTGTTATAACATTGAGAACCAGCAGTACTACTTGTTAAACCTCCGATATAAACACTGTTAAAATAAACATTGTTAGAGGGTGTATTTACATTTTCATTAAAACCAACTACTGATGTTGCCAGATTAGCTACACTACCATTTGTTCCAAGTCTGATAATATTGTTCTGATAAGAAGTTAAACCAGCTGTCATATCAATTCCTACTATCCAACAATTTAAAGATACAACATCCATATCATAGATTAAATTCCGCTCAACAATATTAGTACCTGTTGTTGCCCCACTATAACCAATACCCACAACACGACCACCAACAGTTGCATGAGTATTACTTAAAGCGTAAATCGTATTTTGGCTGATTAATGTTCCTGCCGTAGTTGAAGTAAGAACAATACCCACAACACAACCGCTGGGTCCAATGCCGGTGTTATTTCCGGCACAACTTAAATCGTGAATGGTATTCCCTTTTATCGTATCTAAACCGCTTGAAGCAATTATACCTCTAACCGATGTATTTGTATTAGCAGTGGTAGGCACATAAGCACTACTTAGATTTGCTACTATATTGTTAACAATGGATGCAGATGATGCAGCTCCTGATTGATTTATCCCTGTGATGGTTGCAACTGTGGTTCCTGTACTGGCTGTTGTATAACGAATACTGTTAGCAGTAGAAGCACTTCCTATCGTATTACCACTTATAGTAATTGAATTTGCAGCTCCACTATTCCAGATTCCGGTAAAAAGATGAGACATACTTGTTGTACTTCCTATAACATTGATAGAACCAACTATATTATTTGATATATTCACTAATCCTGTGGAAGTTGTTCCGATACCCACACTAATACCTCCGGTTGTTGAAATAGTCACTGCTATAGAACCTGTTCCTGTTGCAGCACCAATTGTATTAGCTGAAGTATTACCTATATTAACATTTCCTGCACTAGTATAAATACCACACCAAACTGCTGGCAACGTTGTTGCACCGCTTGAAGAACTCCAAGTGAAATTAGTAATAGTATTCCCTTGCACACTGGATGCAGCTGTTAAGCCAGCAGCCATCGAAATTCCAATAAACCTGTTTGCAAATGAACCGGTAATAGTCCATGCTGTTCCACCACAACTTGCAGCACTACCTCCAATAAAATTATTTGAAACAATAAAATTATTTCCCAAGCTATTATTTATAGTTATACCTGTATGTGTGCTCCCTGCAGTAGAAGTTCTTGTTGCTGTTTGATAAAAACTGTTTCCTGTTATTATCCAATCAGTATTTCCATTGTAGATATAAACACCGGAACTTGCAACACTGGCACTAAAAAAATCATAAATATTATTATTTAAAATCTGATTACTACTGTTATTTAAAGCAGTTGTAGTTGTTGTACCATTACTATAAATAGCTTTGGTTGGTAAATTTGTCCCGGCAGCAGCAATATTACAATAAGATATCGTATTATTATCATTTCCATTAGTGGTACTAGCATCTGTAGCAAAATAAATATTTCCACCATCAACAGTATTTACCGCAGAAAAAGAACCTAAAACAGAACATCGCGTTACTGTATTTGATGACGCTCCATTAATAAATCTAATTGTAGATGTATTTGCAGTTGCAGAAACTGTCGAATTAGAAATAGTAAGTGCATTGCCACCTGAATTTAATCCATCGAATAATACATTATTTGCACCATTCAGGTCAATCAAAGGACTTCCTGCAACAATAGCACCTGAAATTGTTCTTGATGCTCCACCTGAAGGATTTATTGTTACACTTGTATAACTTGCGCTTCCTGAACCACTTGCATTTAAAACTGCAGGTAAAGTTTCTGTTAGGTCACTCGTTATCTGTAAAACTACAGTTCCGGTTAAAGTGCCATTATTAATTGCATCAAATGCTGATTTTAATGAGGTATAGGTTTGCCCTGTACCAACTATAGTCTGTCCCCAAGTAACATTTGTAAAAGCAAGCAGAATTAAAAATATAAATAATTTTTTCATATAAATAGTATTTAAAGATGACTAATTTTGTTAATTGTAAATTACTGAAGAGCAATCTTCTCGGTTCTAATAAAGTTTTTATTGCTAAGTTTGATAAAATAAATACCTTTCGAATAAGCACTTAGATCAACAGTGTGACTATAAGTTTGATTAATTTTAGTAATCTTTTCTTTTTGAATTAATTTGCCTTGTAAATTGATAATTTGAATATCAAGATCAGCATTCATCCCATTCATTTCAATTATTATGATTCCTCTACTTGGATTTGGATAAATCTTGCAATTCAAAGAATTCATCATTTCTTTGATACCAAGCGGTGATACATAAATAGGATAAACAGCAGATACAATTCCGTCTCCACAGGCATTATGACCTTTAACGGTTAAATTGCCGGAGGTTGCAGTTGAACTGAAGTTAATTCTTACACTATCTGAGGTAGTTGTGGCTGCAGGAATAAATGTTGCTCCTGTTCCTGAATAGGCCCATATATAAGATGTGGCATTGGCAATTAAAGGTAGTTTGTACAAAGCATTGGCTTCACTTATACTCACACTGTCGTTATTTACAGATGTAATAGTGCCTGCAGCTGCTGGTAAAGGATTTATGGTTAGCTGGGTAGTAGCTGTTACTGTAGCACAACCACCTCCAGCAGCAATTGAATAAAAAACAGTATAAGTACCAGCATTGCTGCTTGAAGGTGTTATTGAACCGCTTGTAGGATTGATTGTTAGTCCACTAGGTGTGTTTGAGTAGCTTCCACCGTTACTCCCAGTAAGCGTTACGTTTTGAGCTGAAGTAATTGTTTTACAGAAAGGAGAACCTGCATATGAAATTGTAGCTGTTGGAGGAGTTGTAATCGTTACTGAAGTTGTGGTTGTAATAGTTGAACAACCACCATAAGCAGCTATGGTGTAGGTTACAGTATAAGTGCCAGCATTACTATTGTTTGGTGTAATGGCACCAGTTGTTGCATTAATTATTAATCCAGAAGGAGCTGTATAAACGCCTCCACTAGTTCCCGTTTGGGATACAGCTTGAGCTGTAGTAATTGTTTTGCAAAAAGGAGTACCTGCATAAATTATAGAGGCTGTGGGGGCAGCCACAATATTTACAGATGTTGTTGCTGTTACTGTTGCACAACCTCCAGCTGCAGCTAAGGTATATGAAACATTATAACCACCTGCTGTACTTATGCTTGGTGTAATAGCCCCGCTTGATGTATTGATATTCAAACCGTTTGGTGCTGATGAAAAAACCCCACCTGAAGTACCGGTAAGAGTTACATTTTGGGCAGTTGAAACAGAATTACAATAAGGAGTGCCTGCATAACTTATTGTTGCTGAAAGTGGAGTTGTCACAATAACTACCTTTTCAGGAGTAGAATAATAAAGACCACTATTTGAACAGCTGATAATACAGATATAATATTTTGTTGAAGTTAAATTTCCTGTTGCCTGTGATGATAAAGTGTCCATGTTAACAAAAGGACCTCCTGATGTAGATGAAGATTTCCATTGATATTTTATTCCCAGAAAATTATACAAAGTACTTAATGAAAGTAATGTTGAAGTTCCAGAACATATAGATGCAGAACCATTAATGGTGGCACTGGCCGGTGTTCCGGAACATGATGTTGTTGGAATACTAGTAAATTCATCAGCACCAATATCAGGAGTAATGCTTCTTGTTTGCCCGTCAAAATCATCAGTAACCGAAGCAACAGTAATACCGGTATTATCGACAGGAGATGGAGTAGAAGTCTGAATATGCAAATCATTGTTGCTTATATACTTAGGATCCGCCTGGATACTGTTAACATCTTGTCCTACTGAAGTTTTCCATGCAGCAAGGCTTACTACATCAGCTGAATTAAAATATCCTGTTACACCACCTGTTCCGCTTACAAAATAATCGTTGTTATTGATGGTTAAACCAGCCGGATTTGCTGAAGTCCCGGCTACTTTAACGGCATAGTGTTTACCTGTTCCTGAAACATTATTTGAACGGGCATTGAAAAATATATTATTAATAAAATTTCTGGTCCCGCTGCTTACCATACTATTATAAGCATAGGTTGCCGCTGAACCGATAACAGATGTTCCATCAATAAATACTGAATTAAAATAATAATTATTTGTGCCGATTGAATCCATTAAACCATAAATGGTATATCCATTGGTTAAATTGCTGCCGAGAGAGATCATATTGTTTTTATATGTAGTGAATGTTCCTGTACTTGAAGAATAGATACCAGAAATAACACCTGCACCTGAAGTAGTTAATGTTAAATTATAAATTTTATTCCTTTCAACAATATTATTTGATGAATTTGCCGGTGCATCAAATATAATACCAGCTAAATTTATAGCTGCAGATGTTGCTGAATTGGAAATATTATATATTGTATTCTGGGATATGATTTGATTTCCAGTTACCAGTGCATTATCTCTCACAAAAATTCCGGTAATGCAGGTTCCGATACCCATACCTGTTGTTGTACCAGTTGAACTCAGGTCTCTGATTGTATTTCCTGTGATATTATTGGTACCGCCACCGATAAAAATACCACAAATATTGGCAGCTCCGGTACCATTGGCTTTGTAATTATTATAAATATTGGCAATGGTATTGTTGGTGATGCTTACTGAACCTGGTGCGTTATTATACAAACAATTAACAAACTGGTTTACAGTACTCGTAGATGGATTTGCCAAATTAATACTGTTTGGTGTGGTCAAACTGCCGATTAAATTATTATTGATAGTAACCGATGATCCACCTGAGGTATGAAGAACATATAATGCAGATAATGCCGAAACGGTGCTACCGGTAACAGTAATTGAACCCAGTATATTATTCGAAATATTGGTGATACCGGCTGTTGTTGCAGTAGTTATTCCAAAACAATATCCTCCCAAAGTTGTAGCAGAAGAAGTAATAATGATAGAGCCTGTTCCAACACTGTCTCCAATAATATTACCGTTTATATTTACATTTCCTGTAATCAGATAAATGGCATTCCAGATACCCGGAGTAGCGGTTGCTGTTGCACTGGTTAACCAGTTGAAATTCCTTATTATATTATTCTGGATTGACGATGTGGTTGTAGTACCAATATTCAGATAAATAGCTCCGAATTTATAGGTTGTAGCCGTACCATTTACTGTCCAGGCTGTATTTCCGCAGTTTGAAGAACTACCACCAATAAAATTTGAATTAACATTATAATTATCTCCACTGGCAATATAAATACCATAAGAATAAGATGAAGCACTGCCCGCATAGGCTGTGGTTTGATAAATACTGTTTCCTGAAATTGTCCAGTTTTTTGAAGCTGTAGAAAGGTAAATACCTGCAGCTGTTGAACTTCCATCGAAATTATATAAATTACAATTGGAAACTGTATTTCCACTATTATCTAACGAGGTGGTTCCCGTAGAAACAATCAGATACCTTGGTTTGGTTGTTCCGTCACATACATCACAATAGTTGATGGTATTATTGTCATTACCTGTTACTGCAGTAGTTGTGCTGAAAAAGATGACACCACCTGAATTTGAAGTGGTTGAACCTTTAACAGTAGCATATTTTACAACATTATTTGAAGCATCATTAATAAATCTGATGGTTGAAGCCGATGTACCGGCATCATTATTAATAATCGTAAGATTTTTATTACCTGATTGATTTACGCGACCATCAATAGTGACATTATCAGCTCCATTCAGATCAATTAAAGCTCCGGCAATACTGCCACTGATGGTATAACCGCTCCCAGTCGGGTAAATAGTTACCATTGTATAACTGGCAGTTCCACCGCTTGCATTTAATACAGCTGAAGCTGTTTCTGTTGTGCTGCTTGTAAGCTGCAAGACAACATTTCCTGTTAATGTTCCGCTATTGATAGCATCAAATGCAGATTTTAAAGTGGTATAGGTTTGACCAGTACCTACTAGAGTTTGCGCCTGACTAAAGCTGAAAATACTGAAAGCGAATAAAAGTAAAATTATTTTTTTCATAATGATAAATATTTAATTGATATTTATAAATTTTAATATTTAGTATTTTAATTTACGATCATTTTAATAAATGATACTCCTTTTTGAGTGGTTGCTTTCAGCAAATAAATACCCCTACTTAAATGAATATGAAAAGTTATTAAAGTCTCAGAATTATATTCTTTATTAAAGATTAGCAATGTCTGCATATCCAGAATTTCAATTTTTTTGATTTTTTCATCACTTTGTACTTCAAAACTGCCTGAGTTTGGATTGGGAAAAAGTTTAATTTTAACATAGTTATTCAGTTCATTTATACCGGTAGAAGAAATATAAATAAAATTGGATGAATCGGATGGACAGCCAATCAGATTAACAATGTCAAAATAAGTTCCACTTTGAAGAGGGTGATAAGATTTGCCGTCGGCGCCTGGTATTAGACCTGTATTCAAATTGTACCATTGATTACCAATTGTTACATCTGATATTAAAGAATCGCCTGTTAATGTAATTACAGGAGTTAAAGGGGTTGTGAAAACTGTTATGGCTATTGATTTTGACAAACCCATACCGCAATTATTGCTACCTTTTACACTTATATTTCCTGAAATGGCTGCTGGGCCGTAATTTACATTAATAATATTGCTTGAGCTTGAACCTGATGCCCCATTTGGCAACGTCCAGTTATAGGTTTCTGCATTTGAGATCACAGGTGTTGAATAGTTCACATTGTTTCCCTGGCAAACTGTTGATAAACCAGAAATACTTACTGCAGAATCGGGTAAGAAAGTGCCAACAACAATGGGTAAGCTTGAGGAAATCCCTGCACCGCAGGCATTATGTGGTGTAACACTTATATTTCCGGAAGCTGCGTTGCTTCCGAAACTGACATTGATAGCATTGGTTGATGAATTTCCTGTAGTGCCCGTGGGTAAAGTCCAGGAATAGGTAGTAGCGTTGGCAATGGGCGAAACCATATAAGTTGCGGCACTCAAGCCAAAGCAGACGGTATCACTTCCGTTTATGGATCCCGCTGCCCCTGGTAAAGGGTTAACTATAATATATCTTGTGGCTGCTGAAATGCTGCTTCCGTTGCTATTAACACCTTTTACAGTAATATTTCCCGAAGAGGCTGTATTGCTGAAATTAACAATAATAGAATTTGCTGTGGTAGTTCCTAAAGCACCATTTGGCAATGTCCATAAATAGGATGAAGCATTAATTACAGGCTCAACTGTATAAATTACACCTGATTGCCCCTGACAAACAGAAAAAATACCACTGATAATTTTTGCATCTTCAGGAATAGCTGGATCTGTATAAACTTCGCTGATATCAGGCATCATTGTCTTTGTTCCGGGGACCCAGGGTGTTAATCCATATTCATAAGCTCCTGCATCAGGAGCAGCACCTAGATATCCATTGGTAAATCCGGGAATATTTACACCATAATCAATTGCCTGTGAACCTGTTGCAAGTGTAAAATCAAAAGCTGCCGCATTAGTAAAAATAGGATTCGTTGTTTGCAGATTATTACTGAAAGTTGTACCCAGGCTCCATGATTTGTCAGATAAATTATTTTTAACAATTTGGTTTTGAATCGTTGTTCCTGTGCTTCCCCATGCTCCCATAGCATTGGTGCATAACCATACGGTATTATTATATATCTGATGATTAACTGCCGGTTTGTTGGTTTGAATGGCAGTAGTGCAATTCCAGACCACATTATGATGCAATACATAATTGGTATCGGCATTATCCAAATAAATTCCCATACAGGATGTAGTTGAATGATTATCATGTACCCAGTTATTTGAAATATATGATCCTCCACCATTTGAAGAATAAGTATAGGTTACACCTAAATCTTGTGTCATTTTTCCACAATCGTACATATCATTGTAAATGATATCGATAACATTTGTTAAACGATGCACCAATGCACTGCGTGATGTCCTTCTGATTGTATTATGGCGTATATGATGTCCGGCTCCAACAGTTGTGATTAATGCATCATCAGTTGCTATCCAGTTGCAATCTTCTATCAGACAGTTTTCAATAGTATTGTTTTGTCCTCCTATACTTATTCCATCACCCCAGCTATGAGCTACATATATATTCTTAACTGTATTGTTATATCCAGAGACAGCTATCCCTTTACCATCCCAATTATTTATACCATAATTATTCGGATCAAAAGCCTGTCTTGTCCACCCAATATGAAAATAATGAAACGGTGTCGGAAACCAAACACTACCATTATTTAAAACACATCCCGTTGCGGTCTCAAAATTAACTGTTGCCCAAACAAATTGAATATTATTAATTTCAATGTATTGTTTACTGTAACAATTAAATCCATACATCCTTGTTCTTGCTTCAAATTTCATGTTAGCTATATTGGCTGGATTCTGAGGATAGTAGTATAAGGTGTCATTTTGCCAGTGCCATTCATTAATGGTATCCAATGCATTTAAATGATGGGTTATATATCCATAACCACTTCCGGTGTAAACAGTTGGGCTGTATGCAGGATGTGACCCCCAGGGCCAGGAGGTTTCATTACAATATAGCTGGCTTCCGGAAGAAGAACTTATTTTACCATTATGACTAACCCATTTTGAAGCAACCAAAACTTCGACATAACCACCTACCCAATATCCTGAAGGGAAATTAGTTCCTGTAAATGTTGCATTGTTATTGGTATCAATTAAAACAGCTTTCCAATCACTAAAACTCATGTAATTTCCCCTGAAATTAGGATAACGGGCTTCATTTGCCATTTTTTTATCAACAGACAATTGTAAAACGGTATCATGAACATAAGCTTTGTAAATTCCATTCTGATAAGAAGTCCATCCAGAAACTGTATCAGTCCCAACTATTATTACTTTATCATCCTGATAATTTTTGAAAACAATATGCGCAGCTGTTGTTCCATTATTTACAGGTGTAACTGTTTCGCGATAAATGCCTGCTTTTATAAAACAGGTATCACCGGCTATCATAACATTTGCAGCTTTCTGTATGGTTTTGAATGGTGCTGCATAACTACCTATATTTGCATCATTCCCGTTAACAGCCACATAATACTGAGCTGAAACCTGAAATGAAATAAAGTAAATGATGCATATAAGCAAAAGCGTAAATTTATTTCTCATTTTTTAAAATTTAAATGTATAAAAAGTTTTTCTCATTGCTAAAATTGTTCAATAAATTTGAATTATGAATCCAGATGTTTGATAAACTCTTTTTCATTTTTGAGTTGTCTGTTCGAAAAAAATTGAGCGCTTTTAGTTGTATTTTGCAACATAACATTGGAAAGTGATTTTGCAAGGTATTTATTACCTTTGTATACTGACTTTATAGCTTCGACCAATTCCTCCTGTTCTATATCTTTAGGAAGATAGCCCAAAGCACCGGCTTTGAATGAATCGATTACCATTTCGTTTTCTTCATTAGCTGTTAGCATAATAACCTTTATCTCTGAGTAATCTTGTGTGATTTTCTCGGTAATGGCTATACCCGACATTTTAGGCAACGAAATATCCATCAATAAAATATCAGGTTTCATCTTTTGCAATAAGTTAAATAGCTCAGTTGCGTTAGCTGCCTCACCTATAATTTTAATATCCGGCAAATTCATGAGAAATATCTTCAATGTTTCCCTTATAAATTTATAATCATCTACCAACATAATTTTAATGCTATCCATAAGAAATATCTTTATATTGTATAAAAATTTAATATATATATAGTTTTCAAAAAGGGCGTATTTATTAACTTTAAAAATCAGATAACTTAAAATCAATTTATTTTAAAAGTTTTCTAATTCATTTATGACCTTTGTGAATAAATTTAAACTATTATGAACATTACAAAATAAATGTTATTAAAACAAATAATCAATCCGAAATTATACTGTTTTTTGTATAAGGGAATTTACAATGTTT
The DNA here is from genome assembly GCA_964496885.1 of uncultured Bacteroides sp. Lineage (GTDB taxonomy): Bacteria > Bacteroidota > Bacteroidia > Bacteroidales > JACABE01 > JACABE01. Next base: position 13,834 of record CAZCBG010000074.1, read on the forward strand.
TATATGAGGGAAAACACGGGTAAAAATATCAAAATTAAAGTTTGAATTTTATTGATATTAATTATAGGAAGGATTCCAGTAAATTCAATAGACAAAAGCTTAAAAATACTCCTTTTTAAATAAAGAAAGTGAAATTAGTCTGATTCAATTATTAAGTTAAGTAAATTTGAATTATTTCAATCTACAGACTTATTATTCCATGTTTGATAGCATATTTAACAATGTCGACGATAGAATTTAATTCAAGTTTCTCCATTATGCTTTTTTTATGCGATTCAATAGTACGCACCGAAATATTTAAGCGATCCGCAATTTCTTTGTAACTTAAACCTTCGCAAAACAATTCAATAACCTGAAGTTCACGTTTAGTAAGTTCCTTCTCACTTTTGAGTTGCCTGTGAGTACCTGCCCTGGCTTTTTTGAAATAATTTTTCAATACGATACTCGAAAGCGAGCGAGCAAGGTATTCTTCACCTTCTGCTACTGTCTGAATAGCCTCAACCAATTCTTCATGTTCAATATCTTTTGGCAGATAACCCAGGGCACCTGCTTTGAATGAATCGAAAACCATCTCGTCATTTTCATTTGCAGTTAACATGATCACTTTAATATCTGGGTACTCACGGTTGAGTTTTTCTGTAATTACAATGCCCGACATTTTTGGCATTGAAATATCCATCAATAAAATATCCGGTTTAATTTGAAGCAATAAGTTAAAGAGTTCACTCCCACTGGCTACTTCGCCAATAATTTTTATTTCAGGAAGATTCATCAGTAAAATCTTCAAGCCTTCTCTCACGATTTTGTGATCATCCACTAAAACAATATTAATTTTCTTCATTTGAAACTCCTTTGTTAATTGAGAAATAGAAAATACTTCCTCCTGTTTTGCCATCGGTAGGGTCTGCAGCAATACTTTCAAACCATATACTTCCATCGTTTTTTTCTATGAATTCTTTGGCTAATATCAGGCCTAATCCACCACCTGTTTCATACTGTGTTCCTTCTGTCGTAAATGAAGTCTCTAAATTGAAAATTTTCTCTTTATCTCCTTCCTCTATACCAATGCCAGTGTCTGAAACAGCAACTATTATTTTGTTGTCTTCTTTTTTTATACTAATTTCAACTATTCCGCCATTATTTGTAAACTTTATTGCATTATCTGTTAAATTTCGCAACACTGTTTTTATCATACGCTCATCGGCAAAAACATAAATATTTTCATCTGCAATTATCTGTAAACCAATGTTTTTTTGTTCAGCTTGGGTTTGGTATAATTTAATAACTGAATGTACGGTAGAACTTAGGTTAAAATTAGTTTTGTCTAATATAACATTATTTTCTTTAGAATTCAACCATGCAGTTAGTTTCTTGAGTAAATCATAGACTTCTGCAATTGAATTTTTAACGGATTGAACTGCATTAAACCTGTGATTATCTTCAAGAGAATAATAATTATTAGCTATAAAACTACTCAGTGCAACGATTGACCCAAAAGGATTCTTTAAATCATGAGTGATAACTGCAAAAAGTTTGTCTTTTGTCTTGTAAACTTCTTCCAACTCATTTTTTTGATGATTGATAAATTCATTTTTTGCAGTAAGGATTTTATTAGCCCTTTGTTTTAACCAGTAACGATAAAAGACCAATATCACAAGCAACGAAATGATAATTGAAATATAGATAAAAGTATTCCGTAAATATATTTGTTTGTTTATGGCAAGTTGTTGTATTTCTGTTTTTTGATGTAAAATTTTGTTTTCATTTTCTTTTTCCTGTATGTCAAATTTAACCTGTAGTTCAGCTATTTTATCACTATTCTCTTTGGTGTAAATACTGTCATTTAGGTCTTTAAATTTTTTATAGTAATCCAAAGCTGTATGATCGTCTTCGATGCTTGAATAATATCTAGATAATGACTCGTAAATATCTTTCAAGGTCTCTTTGTTTTCAATTGCTGTTGCAATACTTTCAGCTTTAACGAGATATTCTTTTGCCTTCTCATAATTCTTCTTTGAAATATAAATGTCGCCAATATTGCTTAATATGCTTGAATTTAAAAATTTATCATCAAGATTCTTTGATATCAAATAGGCTTCTTCGAAATGCTTCAATGCCATAGTTGGATTCTTGAGTTTCTTGTATGTTTCTCCTATATCAGCTGTTATATATGCTATTCCCTTTTTCTCTTTTAACTCTTTGCAAATATTTAATGCTCTTAAATTATATTCCAATACAAAAGAATAATTCTCCATTTTTCGATAGATATTCGAAATATTATTTAAGGAGTGAGCTATATTTAGCTTATTATTTAGCAGGGTTGATAAGTTTAGTGTTTTTTCAAAGTTGTTTAAGGCTGTTTTATAGTCTTTCATATTTTGATAAATAAGCCCAATATTTGTCAGTGATATACAGATTCTAAGGGTGTCTTTCAGTTGGGAACTTAAAAGTAATGATTTTTGAAAATAGGACAATGCTTTATCATAATAACTGGTTTGTCCGTAGATTACACCAATGCTGTTAATAGTATAGATTAGTTTTAGTTTGTTGTTTTCAGCACCAAATCCTTCCTGAGCTTGTTCCAGGAATTTGATGGCAATTTTATGTTTATTCAATTTTTCATAACATAAACCAATGATACAGAGAAAATCATTTTTCATTTGTTTATTATGTGTAACATCGATTAAAGCAAGTCCTGAATTGGCATAATTGAGAGCAGTATCTGGTGAAGTGTTTAAGTAAAAAGCGGTTAATTCGTAATAAATTTCTATTTTATCCTTAGGCTTGATATATTTTAATGAATTTTTAAGACTGTCAATATTAAGTTGAGCAGATAAATTCAAAGATATCAATACAAAGAATAACAATACTAGTTTGCTGATTGATTGTGTTCTGAAAAGGATTTTGAATGCAGATGATTTCATAAAATACTTTCTTATTTACTTTTGTATCTACAAAGATAATCGTTTTATTTTTGTTTGCTAGCTATTGGGGAAATTTATTGAAAGATGATTTTTGGTATAAATTATAGCCTTAAATTAAAAAAAGGGAAGTTTTTGCTTCCCTTTTTTTATTTATATGAATTGTAAAT
>CAZCBG010000075.1:0-16912 GCA_964496885.1 uncultured Bacteroides sp.
GACCACCACGGCTCTGAACACTCTTTCCCTACACGACGCTCTTCCGATCTATTCCAAGCCATCCATATTGCTCACTCTGTAAGGTTGAGCAGGGAGCAAGCGATGCCAGACAGCACTGCTTGTATTCCCCAACTGATAGATAATGTCGAAATCCCGTTTACGGCTGTCCACAATGCAATTGAAATCATAGATAAACTGACCGGCAGTTCCAATTTTATATTCAGGATCAAAACAATGAATAATATGAACGCCCTTCCATTCAGCTTGCTGGTAGGGATGGTTGTGGGAATTATATACCCAGACTTCCATACCCAATTCCACCAATCCCTTGGAAAGGTATTCGGCAAACTGTTCAAATCCCCCATAATGATTGGGTATGCCACGGCAACCTAGAATTCCGATTTTCATTTTAAAGTTTAAAAGTTTCTATTGAAAATAGATTTTGTAGGAGGTAAATAAAGTATAAAGTGTTTAGAAAAACACAAGTTTTTGTTAGCTGTACTTTTGAATGGTAAACAAGCTTCTATTTATCTTGTAAACTTGTAATTCAGATTAGTTTTTATTTCTCTTTCCAAAGGATGATAAGCAGAATCAACTAATTTTAAACCAGATACATATGTACTGATAGCAAATGACCTTTCAATCACATGGGCCATAGTCCCATCCAATTGTCCAAGTTCTGGTTCAAAATCATCAACTTGCAAATCAAGATTTAATAATGGGAAAAAAGACTCAATACGTGCATAGAACATTGAGCCAGCCACAAAATTCATTTCAAATAAATGCTGAATTGGAATTTTAAATGCTATACAAATAGCTTTCAATCTATCAGAATTTGCACCATAATATAAATTCATTGGAACAATATGACCTTCTGGCCCAAGCATTCCTATTTCGGGAACAGCATTAAAAAGGTTCAAAATTGATTTCATTGCTTTTTCACTCAGCAGTTTTTTATACATATCATTACGCCATATGAATCCTGTTTTCAGGTGTAATGATTTCTTAGTGTGAATTTTTAAAACAATTTGAAATCCATCTTTAAAAACAATTGGCAGTATCTTTAAAAATGGTAATATATCCCTACCTCTATTTTCAACAGGAACATACACATACTTTAAAGCTAATATTTCAAATCGATGTTGAATAGCATCTGAAAGTTCAATAGGAGAAGTGATATAAAATTTCAACATAATATTATTGCTTATGTTGATCTTCGACAGTAGTTCATCTAAAATTTCAAGGTAAAAAACATGAATAACTATTGCAATTGAATGGATAGGATCAGCAGAAATAGGGGTGTTTTCATAAAGTTCTTTTAACTGGAACCGATGAAATTCAATTATATTATTGTTTGATTTTCCAACTTCAATTATTGATAAAAATCTAGCACTTTCCCAATTACGATAAACCGAAGTATATCGAAAGAAAATGTAGAAATTTGAAAATATAAATGTTTTAACATCTTCTTTTTGTTCCCTACTAATAGGTAATCTCCACCAAATATGAGCCAATATTTTGCTTACAATCGAAGTTAATATTTTTATTAAATTGCTCATTTTAAAATTATTTTTTTACTAAAAATTTACGTTTGATGTAAATATGTCAACCCCAAAAAGGATTCAAATCTAACAATAATACCTATTAATCAATGCTGTAGTCATCACAAGAAAAGAAACTATTATGAAAATGACTGAAATATACGTTACAATTATTTCTGGTATCTTCCATTTCCGATTATAAAAGAGTGTAAAGAAAATAGGTCCAACAGGTATTAAATACCGACCCTGCATCCCCTCAATTAAAGATTTGCCAACAGTTGTCCAACTTAAATATAATAAAGTGAAAATTACAAAAATAATACTTCCAAGACTTATCAATAAAACAGCTTTCTTTTTTAGTGATATATTTAAATTTTCATGATGTTCAATTAAAGCTGTCAAGAAGAGAACGGAAAATGCTATAATTATATAAAATTGTGGAAGAGAAGTATCAAGCCATCCTAGATTTCCAATAAAAGAACCAAAAAGAAACCATTTATTTTCCCAAAAACTAAGCATTACTGTTTTAAAATATAAGCCAATATGTGTAATAATAAATTGAAATTGCAAATCAATATGTATATTTGAGATTCCTTGCAAATTCCAATAATAATTTAATGTTGGATTGATTGATTCATAGATATGCTTAACAAATAAACTCCCTATTAACAGTGTTAGACCAGCTATTATAAATAATGGAAAAGCATTCAATATGTATTTTCTAATACTGCCTGACTTATGAACTGGGATTAAAAAATAAAGGAAAATCAGGAGAGAATATGCATATTTTGATAATATTAGTAAGATTAATAAAATAATAAGACCCCATAAATCAATTTTTCTTAAAGATTTGGATGGAACAAAAGCGAGCTCAAAAACTAAAGCAATGAATAAGAATGCAATCCCATTCGTTAAAACGTCGGCACTTACAGATGAGGCTTGAAAAACTGACATGGGCATTAAAGCCAAAATAAAAAATAACCATTTATAGAAAGGAATAATTTTGATGGCCCAAAATATAAGAATAATCCATGTTAAGAGATTGAAAAGACGTCCTAAATAGAGAAGAATTAAAGGAGGAGCATTGAAAATTTTACCAATTATTATTGCCAGTGATTGTGGCATATAAGGAACAGGTGAATATAATCCGGTATTCGGAAAAAAAACAAAAGACTTTTTCTCAGGATTCAATGGTATTTTTAAGGAATTGTATATTTTTTCCACTTTTTATCTTTTGTTCAGGGTGAAAATGAATACTATTATAGCATTTACACAATTCAATTATATTTATCGGTATAAATCCGCCAACCTGGTTATTTAAGGTTTTAGGAATGAAATTTCCATCAGCTATTTGATAAGCACGTAAAAAATGATTCGGTTCATCAGGCACTTGAAAAGGGGGTATTACAAAAATAGTTAATACACCCCAAATGATTGAAATAAAAAGAAATATTTTTTGTGGTTTATACAATTTATTAGTTGAAGTTGAATCAATCACTCGTCTTATTTTATTATAAATTCTGTCAGAATAAAACAAGATTGCTGATACAAGAATATTTATCAGCAAAAGTGCAAATATATAGGCTAAAGCCTTTGATAAATTTAGATTAAAATTAATCTCTCCTTTTAAGTTATCTCTACATTCAAAATACGGATCAATTCCAGTAGATTCAATGACAAGAGACCCATCTTCAAGATGCTGGTTATTAATGCAATTTATAAATTTGAATTCAGATAATAAATCGTGATTAAGCCAACATTTTCTACTAATAGTATTTTCAACGCATATTTGTTTTATTTTAATAACCCCCTTTTTGCAACCAGGATCTATCCTAAACCTTTTGAATTTTGCACCTTGGATAACGAAAACAGCTTTTTGATTTACATACCCTGAAGTTTTAAAAATTAAAGATTCTTTTTCATTATACCCAAATCCGGTATCATAAAACACCTGATACATGTCTTTCTGTCCGGAAGCAATATCAATTGTAATACTTGTCGGCTGATAAGAAGTTTTGTTTATTTGCAGTATTGTAAAGAATAAAGATACAAATAAAAAGATAAAGAATACAAATAATTTTATAAAGGTATTCATAAATAATTTTTTAAATAAACTACTTCGCGGCAAAGCTGAAGAAATATTAACTAAAAATATATTATTTTTCGTAGTTACGCTTCTAGGAATTCAACCTATATTAGATTAAAATCCTGATATTGCTTACTGAGGATGATTGTAAATTCCTCTCGCCATAGACAATCCATAAAAAAAATTTAAAACAATCAATTTTAAACTTTCTGTTGACCTTTCATCAAAAAATAAATAAAAATAATTAAGCGTGGAAATTGAAACATTATTTTAATAATTCTTTTTTTATAATTTAAATTAAAATATGACGAGTACTTCAGGATATCAATGTAGGATTCCTCACACAATTCAAGGTTTCGTATTCTGATTCCTCTCATATACTCTTGTATAGCTATTCGAAAAAATCTAGGTGCTATACAATCACGACTATAATATAAGTTAAAGCTTACCTGATCCTGAAAATTTTCGAAGAGTTTATCAGCATAGATTCTTCTGCTTATCAGCATTCTTTTTGAATAACTTGAACTCGATTCATGCGCTCTCCAGGCTGATAATGCTTCATTCAAATATGTATTGTGCCAGCCATTCCTGAAAAGTCTCAAAAACAAGTCATCATCCTCGTATCCTGATAAGCGTTCATCAAACCCACCCACACTATTAAAAGCAATTTTCCGTATAATGGAAGCTGATGGCAAAATAAACAAATCATTCCTGAGGCATTCAGTAAGCTGTCTTTTTGGATGTACAGCAGGACAATCATTAAGCAGCTCAATATTCATGGTTTTACCGTTTTCATCTATCTGGTTCAAATTGCTGTACACCCACCCTAATGAAATATTTGAAATAAATGGTTTCAATAATTTTTCAATGTGCTGGGGCAACCAATAATCATCCTGATCAAGGAATGCAATAAATTCAGACTTAGCTAATCGAACGCCACGATTGCGTGCGGCAGATTGGCCTGCATTTTTTTGAACAATCCTGTGAATTGGAAATGGCGCTTCAATCCCATCGATGCTTTCTAAAGAATTGTCGCTAGATCCATCATCAACAACAATCAACTCATTAACTTTAACAGTTTGATTTATTACACTTTCTACCGCTATTTTAAGATACTTTTTTCCATTGAAAACCGGTATAATTGCACTTACAGTTGCAACAAGGTTATTATTCATATCTCTTTTATTTTGATTTTTAGCATTTTTTCTACTCGCAAATGAATTTTTTTAAGAAATTTTCTAACATTGTAAATACTATCCATTTTAACTGTCATTTCGTTATCGATCTTGATCAGCATCTCAAGTCTATCTTTATACCCGACATAATCCTGCCTTTTTGACAAACTAATAAAAAACTCAAATTCAAAAGTATCAAAACTTCCATATTCAGATAATGTAAGAAATTTAAGTTCATGCAGGTCTTGCATAATTAATGAAAAAGAAGAAGGAGTAAATATCCAATGATGTACATCATGATAAGCAGATTTAAAGGTTTTTTCATCTATATGGTTTCGTAGATAGGCTATCTGAGGATGGTGAAGATTTAATTTACCATAAGCAGATGAATTCCAGGCAAGCTGATTATTCCCCATAAAAACACCATAAACATGATGATCAATTATGGCATCAATTGAATGGAAAGGATGTTTATTTAAATGTGAATAAATAACTTCGCCGAGAGATGAAAGTGATTTGAAGCGATCAAAACAGAACCTTTTATCAGGAATGGCAAGGGAAAGCACTCCATTAGGCTTTAATAGTTTTTCACAATCCTGCAAAAACCCAATCAAGTCAACTGTATGCTCAATAAGATGAGAAGCTATGATATAATCAAATTTATTAACTTCTCCTATAACATCTACCAAAGATCCACCCGTCCATATATAATCAACATCCTCGATTTTATCAAGTAATTCAGGTGCTAAATGACGGTATTTGACACATAGCCCATCTCTATCCAAATGATCAACATTTCTGATATTCGAATTTAATGCTTTAGAAATGATTGGGTTATAGGAAGGACCAATTTCCAGGCCTAGGCCTTTTTTATCGATATATGCCAATACTTTTTCAGTTCGGTTCATGAGTAAATTTGATCAGTATTATTAAAAAAATATTAGATAACGTCTTGTGCGGTTGGAATTGTTGAAAAATCTGTTAATAAATAAACCAAAATAATTTATGCATAATAATGAAAAACAGTATATTAGATGTATTTTTTACCACAAAAAGATATCTATTATGCATAACTTGTATTTTTATTTCGACAAATTTCTTGATCTGACAAAATCTGGGTTTAAGGATCGAATTATTGGTTCAGGAAATCTCATTATCTATCTAAATAAACTTAAAATGACAGATTGTGAGATCAATGCATTGTCACTTACAAGCGAGGCCCTAGGTATTGATAGTGAAACCTACTTGTTGGGAAACTTAAAAGTGACCACAGTCATGACTTACCTAAATCTTATAAACCGAAGCAAGTACAATCGCAGACGAAAAAAACTTTATCCTTTTGTTGAAATACTGAACCAAACTGTTGCTGACCAAAAGAATCTGGGAGAAAACTTATTTATTGTCGATTCTAATACAGTTCCTATCTGAAAGCTGGCACGAGAAAAAAAATCAAGATATGTAAAAAGCAATATGAATCGGTTTCAGACAAAGGATATTCTACTGTTAACAAGTATTATTTTTTTTTGTGCAAGTTGCATCTGATTACCTCAGTTAGGGGTATATTACATAGTATGAACATTACCAATGCAAGTGTATATGAAGTCCATTTTCTTCCTCAATTCAAATCTACAGGCTTGAATAAATGTACATTAGTTGCTGACTAAGAATATTTGTCAAGTGAATATCAAGTAGACTTGTTTACAAACTGCCAGGTAAAATTAGAAAACGCCTTCCCAATCCAATTATAGATTACAAACCTTTAAACCCAGTGTATCGTAAAGTTAGAAAAAGAATTGAAACTCTTTTTGCTCAATTATGTGATTAGTTTATGTTGAAAAGAAACTATGCCATATCAGTTCTAGGCTTATCTGTTAGACTGCCGACTAAAAATTGCGAGTGCTTCTTATCGATGATTAGCGTCGCTTAGTGGATTTCTCTTAGGTATCTAATCTAACTAAAAATGCTTTGTCTTCCCGGATAGACCCAGCATTGTACTGGATACTTAACGCAATGAAGAGCATTTTGCATAAGCGCAAAAAAACATGCTTATCAAATGTTCTTTAGGCTTGAACTTCTTTACATATCGTCAGATTTGCAACTTTAGACTGCAAAGGTTACAATTGTAGGGTCTATTAGTGAAATCAACTTTCCGAATACGGATTGACCAAAAAATAAGTGGTTTTTATTCACTGTAGTATATAGTTTTAGCAAATCAAAACTACACATTAAAGGAGACTGAATCAGACTCCGACTTCCTTTAAAGTATTACCGGGCAACAGTGTTTTTAAATATATTGATTAGCATTTCAGCAGCATTTTTTATATCAAAGTTTTTAAATATTTTAGCCTGTAATCTTAAACCTATTGCATTCGAATCGATAGTGTGTTCGGCAAACCAATGAATGATTTTACCTGCATCAGATATTGAAGCATAGGGGATTATACAATTTATATCATCTTCAAACAATTCATTGATCCCCCCTGATCCTTTAAAACAAATAACAGGTATAGCCAATGCTCCATTTTCCAGGCAAACCAAGGGGAAAGGATCTTCTCTGGATGACAGAAAGAAAAGATCAAACAATTGATAAATTGGGAAAGGATCATTTATTATACCTGTAAGAATAATAGTATCTTGTATTCCCATACTTTTAATATCAAATTGAAATTGTTTAAATTCTATTGAATTTTTATCTCCTCCTACCCAAACAAATTTATATGGAAGGTTATTATCCTTGACCCATTTTGCAGTTTGAATAAATAAATCGGTGCCTTTCCTCCAGGAAACTGAACCTGAGCCACCTATAAAAAAACTACCATTTTTGATAAATCGATTTAATTCTTCATTAAATTCAGTTTTATTTATAGTTATTGGTAAAGGTATAGACTCATAGATCAAACTTATTTTATTATCAGGAATTTCGTGTAGTTCAATCAGATTATCTCTGACTGATTTTGAAACTGCTATAAAATGATCAACTTCGAGTTTCATGTTTATCAACTGTTCACTTGTCATTAATTGTTCAATAGCATTTTGCATTTCATGAATATGCATGATAAGAGGACAACCTAATTGGGCTTTCCACTCTATTGCTATATTTAAAGAGGCAACTGTGTTTGTATAAATTAAATCATAGGTTTTGATGTTTTTTTTTCTTTTAAATAAAGATGGCTTTAGTGATTGAATAGAAGGGTTATATACTCTAGCCAATTTTCGAAAATCATCATCCAGTGGTCCTGATCGCTGAGAAATAATGTCAATTTCAAATTCTCCGTTCTTTTGAATTTCTTTTAAAAGATGAAGTAAAACGATAGGAGCACCAGTAAGAGAAGATTCATGCGAAATAGCTAAAATATTTTTCATTTAATTTATTGAATATTAATAGATTACAACTATATTTAATTTATGGTAAATATTCCGGAAACATTTTAAAGAGCAATCGCTCCTCTTTAACGATTTTCTGAACTAATTCTTCTGAAAAATAATTTCGAAAGTTGGTTAGGTTGATATTTTCAGTCTTTGTTACATTTATTCTGGGTAAATCATTAATAAAAGACAAATCTTTTTTATCGAAGCCAACACTAACTAAAAATTCGATAATTTCATCAACAAGAAATTCCTGATGAATAAATCTTATATGTTTAAAATCTTCCTTGTATTTTTTAGTATTAAAATAATTATCATCTATTTCTGAAAGCAAGGATTCAGGGTTTTTTGCATAAAACTGTATGAATTGAATACTCATTCCTCCAATTTCATATTTTGGGATAATATCTTTTAGTCTGTTTTTTCTGCCAAATTTCAAACCCATTTCATAATATTCATTTATTGAAATATCTGGAAATTTGGGAAAAGTCTCTTTTATTACTTTTAGGTCAGCAGCAGGGTGGTCAACCCACCATTTAAAATAATATCCAGATAAAAAACGTGTAAATGGATTTCTGGTTATTGTAATAATCGGTTTATGATTGTGTTCTATTGGAATCTGTCGATATGTTCCATGCTGATCTTTAATATTATAATTAACTATTTCATCAATTTTAGGCATCATTAATTCCTCTACACTAGGCTTCATCAATCCTGTATGAACTAAAAATGAATTTAGCTTAGATTCTTTATTTTTATAAAGTGTCCTTATTGCAGTTCTAGCAAAGGTAGTGCCCGTTTTAGGTAGATTTAGAAGTACAAATCTGTCAGTTATTAACATATTATTTAAAAAATTTACTTAAAAAAAATATTGGCTTACGAATTAATTGTGAGAGTTTAAATGCTTTTGATTGATAAATATTATTCAACTCAGTTTCAAGGCATCTTATTTGTTCAAGATAGTTATTCTTTATTTCAGTAATATAAAAGGGATTATTTTCCAATATTTTTATAGATAACTTTCGGCATTCTTCTTTATCTCTATCAAATTCAGTCATTAAATCAAAACATAACTTATTTTGTGTATTCTTGATAACTTCAATTACATCCTGAGGATAGTGGGTTTTCATTAGATCATATATTTCAATCAATTTTCTTATTTTATATATTTTATCCGTTTTTTCCCAGATTCCATTCTGATGTACTCTGTAAACACCCATTACATCTGAAAAATACTTTATTTTACCAAATTTTGCATTCTCCATATGCAGGAAATAGTCACCTACGGGTGCATTTTTAAACCATTCAAAATCAATATTATGTATATTATTACGAAATATACACGAGGCTGTGGAAATATAATTAGCTGAAGCAAGATCAAGAATAGTGCTTATGTCTTTTTGTTCAGGATTGTTCCATAAACGGGTATTTTCAGGTTTATCTTCATAAAATACTTGCATGTTATGGTGGCAGATTGAAAAGTCATCGTTTTGCTCCAAAAAATCTACCTGTTTCTGTAATTTCAAAGGATCAGTCCAATAATCATCCCCTTCACAAAGTGCAACGTATTTCCCTTTTATCAATGGCCAAACATAAGTAGTTGAGACTTTTATTCCTTTTGAGAATTGATTTTCTGTTTGATAAATTGGGAAAATAAGTTCTGGATATTTATTGGCATATTCAGCAACAATTACAGACGTTTTATCAGTAGAGGCATCATCGTGAATGATAATTTCAATTGGGAAAGTAGTTTTTTGCATTAAAAAGCCCTCAATTGCTTCTCGTATGAAATCCTCATGCATATATGTCATACAGACAATACTAACCATGGTTTGCACCTCTTTAGTTCTTTGATGTTGAGTTACAGCAATGGACTGAGTTAAAAAATGATATTTTTTTTCAGATGATTGTTTGAATTCTGTCATTACTTACCAATATTAATTTATATAGATTTACTTAGTTTTAATCAAAATCCTTGTACTTTAAGGTTATATAACGTCAGCAGATTGATACAACTTTTGAAATTCAACCTTAAGGCCATATACAATAAGACGGGATTTTTTTTTAGATTATTTCGGGTTCTTTTCTATTCTTTTATCCCAAGTATAAAAAATATTAATCTAATTATCATTTAAATTACATTTTTGATAGATTTTAGTGAGTAAAATAGTTCATTGCTCTCTGGCTTAATTATTTCTTTAAAATTGTCTTGCTCTCTGATTAGTAAAAGAATAATTTAAAATATTCAAAGCTTTTATATGCTGTTGAAATCCTGATTTTAGCTTTCCAATTTATTTAGTTTTATTTGTTTTTTTCGAAATATTAATCATTTCTATATTCATTGATTACACTTTTACGTTTACCAGATTGTAGTACAGGTATTTCATTTACGAATTCAATATTTATAATAGCATTATAACCAAGTATATCCTTTATTAATTTAACAGCGTTGTCTAATTTAATGTTTGGATTTGCATTAACTTTTATTGTATATTGATTTTTTGACTTTTGAATAAACTGCCATTGTTTTAAGCCGTTCACATCCATAAGGCTAATTGCTATAAAGTGAGGATTCACTGGGCTTCCTTCTGAATTATAAATATTATCTCTTCGTCTCCCATATATTTCATTTAAAACTGGCCTATTTTGTTTAATTTCAACTCCGTTGATCATTATTCCAGTATCTCCTGTATCATAACGTATAATAGGAAAAGCATAGTTAAATAAATCTGTAATAATAATTCTTCCCAATTCACCAAATGCGGCTTTTTCATCACTATCAAGTTTCAAAATCTCAAAAAAATAACTAGCATGGTTTAATGAAAAATAATCATCATCATTTGGTTCTTGTTGTCCCAAAACACCATTTTCTTGGTTTGAGTATCTGGAAACCACTTTACAACAGAATATGTTTTCAAGATTTTTCCTAGTATTTATATCCAAAACCTCTCCACCAGTAATTATCGTTTTTACTTTAAAATTTTTTTCTTGCAATTTATTATCTATAATATATTTAGCCAACAAATCAATTGAATTTGGATAGGATAATATTGCTTTAATATTTCTTTTGATTAAAAGATTATATATAGATAATAGGTTCTGATTATTTAAATTATCAACATCTATACTAATTATATTTTGAATATATTCTTCCCATTTTGTCTTTTTCTTTTTTCCCCAAACTCTCATTTGTATCATATGTTCGTGGCTTTTATAGCCACTTCTTTCTCCAAAATACTTTAGCTCAGCAATTACCCTATTTCTCTTCCTTTTATCTTGATATACTTTTAATTGTATTCCCGTAGAACCACTCGTTGTGGATATATAGTCATTTTTTTCATCCCATATTTTTTTGACAAATATCTTATCATAATTTTCAATAAAGCTTAATTTATTCATTACTGGAAATTGTGATAATGCATTTCCTTTGTATTTATTGTAAAACACAGTGTTTGTAGTTGCATGAGACAAAAGCTTTTCAAGATGCATCTGTATGCACGAATTTCCTTTCTCACTGTTGCTAAGAATAAATTTAATATCATTGTAGTGGCTTCTAACTGGGCTCCCTTTTAAAAAATCAATCAACCAATACGTTTTTCTTCTTAAAAATCCTCCAAAACTCATATTTTATCCTCCACCTTTAAATTTGTTTTTAAAAATGAAATAAATCTTTATTAATAATATCTTTGAAGTTATAAAACAAACTGCTAAATATTCATCTTAATATTTTTTAATATAATGATATGTAAATTAAAATCATATTATCCGATTTATTTTAACTGTTGTTATATCTTTATATCCAACTGTGCCAATCTTACATTCTATTAAATCAGGAGTAACTTCAATACCTGAAAGCATATTTACAATTGCTTTAGGGAAATTAGCTCCTGCTATATGACTAAAAGGATATTGACCGCCAAACCTACAGTTCAATTCAATTACAAAATACTTATTTCCTACTTTAAAACAATCAACATCCAGATTAGCAACATGTTTTAAGCTTTTAGAAAGCTTTTCTCCAATCTCAAACAAAACAGTATTTTCGACAATTTCGGCAATATCAGTCTCTCCCGCACGCATTTCAAGTTTCTTTTTAGGAATACAAGCCAGAAATTTTTTATTTAAATCGTTGAACACATCTATTCCATATTCTTCTCCAATTAACTTTTCCTGGATAATCATGCTACTCTCAGCTTCAAAATTTGATTCATATTTTAAATAGCTATTGAAAATTATATTTTGAGTTTTTTTATAAAAAACGCTAAGTTCATCATTGTTATCAGCCTGAAAAACCCCAATTGAACCCATGCCCCAACGAGGTTTTATGATCAATGGATAAGTTATTTCTCCATTTTCAATTGCTTGAATGCATTCATTTAATGTAATATATGTCTTTGGAGTTTGAAAACCTTGCTTTTTTAAGAAATGATAAGTATGCCATTTATCATTACAAATTTGAGTAACTTCAAAAGAAGAAACAATCACATTTATACCTTTTTCTTCAAATCTTAATTTGTTTTTGGCTAAAATAGGTAAATCAATATCGAACAACGGAATGATCGCTTTTATTTTATTTTTAACAGAATAGGACAAAATAAAATCAATATAGGATTCATCATAAATTAATGGAGTAATTACTGATTTATCTGCCAACTTCATAGAATACGTTTCAACGCTGTTTGATGCATGCATTTCTCCATTGCCATTTAAGGCTTCTTTAAAATAGGAAACCATATAGGAACGTCGACCAACTGAAGTTAGAAGAATATTCATACTAAATTTTATTTGAGGCCATTAAATTTAACAATCCACCAGTATGCCAAAAAACTACATTAGAATTTTTAGGAATCAACCCATTTTCAACATATTTAATAAGAGCATGAAAAGCTTTTCCTGAATATGTTGTATCTAATATTAAGCCTTCTGTTTTGGAAGCCCATCTAATTGTTTCAATTAGCTCAGGATAGATTTCTTCATACCCATTTCCCATCCATTGATCATCAAAATAAATATCATCAGGTAGACTTATAGGAATTTTCAAATATTCATTAAGTTCTTTCATACTATTAAGAATAGCTTCTTTGCCTCTTTTCTTATTTCTGGCTACAGAAACGCCCAATACTTTACATTCCGGATAAAACTGGCATATACCAATTTCCAAACCTGCCTGTGTAGTTCCGGTCCCACTTGCAACTACAATAAAGTCAGGTTTAGTATTACCTAATTGATCTTTCAATTCTTTAACCGCCTCATAGTAAGCAAAAGAACCTTCAACACAATGTCCTCCACCAAAAATATATAATGGATTTAACCCTTGTTCCTTCAATTCATTCATTGCATTATCCATTTCCTGCTTTACATTTATTTTATCAACAAATCTAAGTTCAGTGGCAGTTAAAGAGGTAATTTTTAAATTTCCTTGATACAATTTGGGTTTATTATCATGTATAATTATTATAGATTTCCAACCTAAAGATGCAGCATAAACAGATGTAGCTCTTATATGATTTGACTGATTACTACCTGATGTTACTATGGAATTATATCCATTTGTTTTTGCTATAGGCATAATATAATCTAACTTCCTTGCTTTGTTGCCACCTCCTAAGATTGGGTAAAGATCATCTCTTTTAATAAATAATTTCACGCCAAGAAATTCAGCTATAATATTACTTTTTTGAATACTTGTCATTTAGAATATAATTTTATAAAAAGATTTCTCTGCCCATTTTGGATTCATTTTTAAAAAAATGTCAATTTCTTCTTTATCAACAATTTCGGTAAAACCCATTTTTTTATTAAAATATTTTTTCTTGATATTTTCTTTATTACAATTTGTCATAAGTCCTATCATTCCAATTTCAGAGCATAATGTCATTTCTCTTTTTGTCAATTCTGTTGCTATGCCCAACCCATTAAACTCTTTTAAAACACCAATATAAGTTTCAAAAGCAAAAGCATACTTTAGATTATCTGCATAAAAAATTACGAGTCCTATTAGCTTGTCATTATAAGTACAATAAATTATCTTAGCGTTATTTAAGAAATTTATTGCCAAATAATTATATGAAATAAAGTGATCTCTTTTATAGATTGGTTCAATAAAGTATTCATCCATCTTCTGAATAAAATTTGCTAATTCAGCAACTTTAAGCTTATCTTTTTCTTGAATATAATATTTTACTTTCATATAATTAATTGTATTTAAATTGTGACTTAGCCTTTTTATTATATATATAAGAGTCTCTTCTTCTAAACTTCAATTTATATATCTTCAATAAATTCTATTTTTGAATTTTGAATCTCTTGTCCCTTATTTTTATGAATCATAAAAGTTTTATCAGTTTCTTGATTATGACTTTATAAGTAAAAATCAAACAATCCCCACAATCATTCTATAAGAAATGAGAATACTTGTTTGCTGATCTCCAATTAATTCTTTTGCTTTATTTTCAAAGCTCTCAAATGCATTGAATACTTCAGCATTAGCTGTGCTGATTAATTGATGAATATAACTAAACGTCTTTACCCAATTGCAATATTCCTCTGCATTCCATTGTATGCATTTATTAAAACAAAGTTCATCGGTATAGCTGAAACTTCCGCAAGTATTCACGTGCTGAAGAATCTCTGCCCATTTCCATACCTCTGTCCTAATCTTTTCAGGCTGTTCAGCCTGAATTTGTTTGACATAAGATAAAAATTCATTAAAAGCTAATGCTAATTCCCAATATTCCACCGGTAAAAAAGGGACCTGAGGTCCGAATGCTGCAAAAACGCCTCCTTTTCTTAAAATTCTATGAATTTCGGCAATGGAAGTTTTTGGTTCCATCCAGTGAACGGAAGTCGCACAACTTACAATATCAACCTGCCCGTCTTCGATACCGGTATTATTTCCATACCCTTTCTGATAGGTAATATTTGAATGAGAAGATTGATTTTCAGCTACCTTTAACATATCTTCAGAAGGGTCAATTCCAATAATTTTAGCTGCATATTTTATCCAGGGGATTGTTGAAATCCCGGTTCCACAACCAAGATCCAGAACTAAATCCGCTTTGTTTTTTGATAACTGTAACAAAGCCTGATAAATATCTTCGGGTGGTGAAGGCCTGATGCTATGATATTCTTCAGAAAAACCAGAGAAATTTACCACAGTATTTTTTATTTCAGTTGGATTCATTTTTATTGAGATTTGGTTCAAAATATTTATTCAACAATATTCATTTTATCAAAAAAACTATCTTTTATAAACCTTTTCAACACAGACTTTCTCATTATTTCTGCTTTATAGGTTTTGCTGAAAATAAAGTCTGATACGTCATCTTCTGGAATGTAAATAGGAAAATCAGCATTTTTACAAAAAGTATTGATGATCATCCCCAAATCATCCTGACCCATCAAAAATCGGGGATATGTATTCCCATTTGTTCTTATATTTATTTCCTGTGCTTTCCAGTTTCCATTTTTATCCTGCCTGAATTGGATGGTTAAAGGTCCAAATCCACCTTCCATATAGATAGCTTTGGCATATCTCAACGTAATCAACTCAAGTTCGAGAATATTAACTCTTTCAAATTCAATAGTCACACCTGATTGATGTTTGTTTTTTGAAATAAAAACCTGATCTGTGTTTCCATCAGGATAGATAAAGGTATGACAGGAATAATGAAAAACATTGGGGGCATGAGAAAAGAGTGGTGCTGCAATATCAATCGTTTCAAAATAATTATCCAGAGAACTGGCATCTCCAAGATATTCCTGAAATAAATAGTTGGATTTTACATGGAATAAATCTGCTTCCTTACGGTTACGTAAATAATAAACACCTTTGGAAGCAAAGCCCTGTATAGGTTTGGCAATTAATGGAAAGCCCACTTTATTAATAAAATCTTCAAAAGAGAGATTTACATGAAAATTCTTCGTATCATAAGTTTCAGCAAATGGCAAATTATATTTTTGACAAAACCGCCAGGTTTCTAATTTATCAAGCGCAATAATTATACTTTTTGCAGTACCATAGGGTAAAACACAGGATAAATCAGGATGATCCTCCAGGATTTGTTTAAAAACCAAGGTATCTTCATCTCTGCCATTGAGAATGATAGAAGGTTTTTCTTTCTTTAATATTTCGATAATACGATCTTTAAATTTAGCTGAAGAACTTAAAGAAAGAAGATAAGCTTTATCACACCTGAAATTATTCGGACTTTCTGCCAGACTATTTACACCAATTATCTTAAGCAGATTTCGGCGATTAAAACCAGGATGCTCCAACACATCGAGTATATTTTGCCCAACCAGACTACCTACACTGCTAATTAAAATTTTAATCACGGTTTAATTATGTATTTATCGGGTTTGAATTTTTATCATTACATTTTTGAGCTGATAGAATTTAGAATGCGTTTATAATTTTTTTCTGCCATTTATACTTTCATTTTCTTTATAAATTAGAAAAGCTTTATCTGACACTACTTCCTGGTATGAATTCGCAGTAAGCATTTTTATCAAATCTTTTGATTTTACGATTGCTTCGGCTGCATCCTTATTATTTGTATCATTTAAACACTGAGGCCAATTGCCGCTATTTGGATGTCCGAATAGAATAACGACTAAAGGATGTTTATGTTCGTTTTGAATGAGGTATTCGAGTTGTTGTATCACTTTCTTGTCATTCATTTCAAGATAGAAAAGCTGATTGGATAAAGGTGCTTGGTTGTATAAATAATAAAACATCTGTC
>CAZCBG010000076.1:0-16591 GCA_964496885.1 uncultured Bacteroides sp.
ATAATTTCATGGAGTCGTTGCATGGCACTTTCCACCAATTCATCTTCACTTGCTTTATGCAAACGGGCAGCTGAATTTAAAATACCACCGCCTCTTTTTGCAATTTCTTCGTAGGATAATCCCCTGATTTTATCAATATATTCAATCTCACGGCTTCCTGCATACACTAAATGGGTATGAGAATCGCAAAAACTTGGATATACCATTTTGCCAAAAGCATCTATTACTTTTAGTTTATTGTTTTTTTTAATAGAGTCAAGTGTAACTATTTCAGTCATTTTGCCAATTGCAGCAATCTTCCCTTTATCGATAAAGAGCCAGGCATTTTTAATGGTCTTCAATTCTGCCATTTCCTTTCCTTTAAAAAATAATTTAGGCTTAGTTTCAACACCCACTAATTCCTTGATATTTTGTATTAAAATTGACATAGTGAAAAAATTAGTGATTTGCTGGTTTTTAGATTGATTGATTTTTGTAAATTGTAGATTTTAATAGATATTGAAAATATTTCTCAGGTTATTCTAGAAACTTATTTTGTTCAAAATAGAATGCGAAAGTAGTAAAATTTGTAGTTTCTGGAGTGCAACTTAGCCTTTATTTTTATAGAAATAATTAAAATAATACTTTTTTAATTATTTTTTTCTTTTATGTTTTAAAAAAAACGAATTTTACCACTTCAAATAATTAAAAATCTTATCCATGAAGAAAACATTTTTTTATGCAATGCTGATATTGCTGATTGCTTCTCAGGCATGCAAAAACGAAGAAAGTAAAAAACCTGATCACCTCATCGGAAAACCCGAAATTACTGTAAAAAACGGTATGATGACGCCCGAAATATTATGGTCATTTGGTCGAATTGGAGATGTTTCGGTTTCGCCAAATCATTCCATGGTTACATTCACTGTAAAATATTACAGCATAAAGGAAAACAAAGGCAATGCCGAAATCTATTCAATGAAAATAGATGGCAGCGATGTTAAACAACTTACACATACTTCTGCAGGTGAAAATAATGTCATCTGGCGGCCTGATGGTAAAAAGATCGGCTACCTTTCTTCAGAAAGTGGCAGTATGCAAATCTGGGAAATGAATCCTGACGGAAGTAGTAAAAAACAGCTTTCAAAAGAAGATGGCGACCTTGAAGGCTTTAAATATGCACCTGATGGAAAAAATATATTGTTTGTAAAACAAGTGAAAACGGATAGCACCTCCAAAGATATTTATCCTGATCTTGATAAAGCCAGTGGAAGGCTCATCACCGATCTGATGTATAAACACTGGGATACCTGGATTGAAAGTTATCCCCATTTGTTTGTGGCTAACTATACTGAAGGAAGTATAACAAATGCTTTGGATGTTATGAATGGTGAACCTTTCGAAACACCCAACCGCCCTTTTGGTGGCATGGAGCAAATCAACTGGAGCAACGATGGAAAAACCATAGCATATACCTGTCGTAAATTGAAGGGTGTTGCCTATTCGATTTCTACAAATTCTGATATTTATTTGTATAAGATCGAAAGCAAAACCACCGTTAACATCAGCGAAAGCATGAAAGGCTATGATATGTCGCCTGTATTTTCTCCCGATAACAGTAAAATTGCCTGGGAAAGCATGGAACGTGATGGTTACGAAGCCGACAAAAACCGTTTGATGATTTATGATGTCAATACCAAAGAAATTAAAGATTACTCCAAAGGCTTTGATCAGAATGTTGCTGGGTTAGCATGGTCGGAAGATGGCAGTAAAATTTATTTTACCAGCGATTTGAATGCAAAAGATGAAATATTTGAATTAACTATAGCTGATGGTAAATTCCGAAAAATCACCGAAGGTATCCATGATATTATTGCAGTAATTCCTGCAGGCAAAACTTTAGTTGCTACCCGTATGTCGATGTCGCATCCTGTTGATATTGTGACTGTAAATCCTGTAGATGGAAAAATTACAAAAATCAGTACCGTCAATGATGAGTTATTGGCTCAGCTTAAAATGGGTGAAATTAAAGAGCGTTGGATAAAAACAACTTCCAATGAAAATATGCAGGAATGGATAATTTATCCTCCTAATTTCGACAGTACCAAAACATATCCTACTTTGTTGTATTGCGAAGGTGGACCACAAAGCACAGTTAGTCAGTTCTGGAGTTTCAGATGGAATTTTCAGATGATGGCAGCCAATGGCTATATTATTGTAGCACCCAATCGTCATGGTTTACCTGGGTTTGGTCAGAAATGGAATGAACAAATCAGTGGTGATTATGGTGGCCAGAATATGAAAGATTATCTTTCAGCCATTGATGAAGCTTGCAAGCTTCCTTATGTAAACAAAGATAAATTGGGATGTGTAGGGGCAAGTTATGGTGGGTTTTCTGTGTATTGGTTAGCAGGAAATCACAATAAACGCTTCAAAGCATTTATTGCCCACGATGGGATGTTTAACCTTGAATCTCAATACCTTGAAACCGAAGAAATGTGGTTTGTCAACTGGGATCTGGGTGGTCCTTATTGGGATAAAAACAATAAAATTGCTCAAAAAAGCTATGCCAATTCACCCCATCGTTTTGTGGATAAATGGGATACACCTATCCTTTGCATACATGGTGAATTGGATTACCGTATTTTGGCTTCACAAGGTATGCAGGCATTCAACGCTGCCAAACTAAGAGGAATCCCGGCAGAATTGCTGATCTTTCCTGACGAAAACCATTGGGTATTAAAACCTCAGAATGGTATTCTCTGGCAACGCAGTTTTTATAAATGGCTGGATAAATGGTTGAAATAATTGAAAATAATCTTAAAAGAAACCTTGTATTAGTAATATACAGGGTTTCTTTTTTTAGTAGAGAAATGTAATAGTATAAAGTTATTGTGATTATAATATTGATGAACCCGATTACTCTTTAATCTTAATAATCTTTTTCAATTTCATAGCTATTTTCTATTCACTGATAATCCTTACTTCAGTTCTTCGGTTTTGCTGTTTGCCTTCTTCTGTATCATTGTAAGCTACATTTTCTGCATCTCCATAGCCTTTGGCTACTATCCGTTTGCCATCTATGCCTTTTTTTATAAGGTAGTTTTTAACACTCAAGGCTCTTTGTTCAGAAAGCAGGAGATTAGATGATTTACTTCCTACATTATCTGTATGTCCAGCTATTTCGATATGCATGCTGCTTTTTATTTTCAACGCATCGTACAAATCATTCAAAGCTGCATAACTTTCGCTACGCAAGCTGGCTTTTCCGGTATCGAAGAATACATTTTTCAAGGTAATGGTTCGTGGCGGATCGTATTTCAAGCTAAGGTTGAGGGTGTATTTTCCCTCACTTTTAGGTATCTCAAACTGCTGAACTTTTTCCTTTTCATTCAGATTATTGTAATATACATCGTATTTGTCGGCTTTTTTTAAATAGATAAGTGACTTTCCAAGCGCATCCGTCAAGGTTTTAAAAGTTTTGCCTGATTTACTGCTGATAAAAGTAATTTCGTCGTTCTTTCTGGGTTTGCCATCTATTGTTGTTACTGTTACCTTTACAGTTGCTTCATCTGCAGCAGCTTCAGTATTTTGTGAAAAAACTATGCTTGTACTAAGTAAAAGCATAGCCATCAGGCAAATAATTGTTTTTTTTGTAATGAAAGTTATCATCCTAAAGATATTTTAAAACTGTAAATTTAATCAATATTTTGACATCAGAATTAAATACCAATAATTAAGGATATTCTTGGTTTAAATAAAAAAATGATTAATTTTGATAATTAATAAAATTAAAGACTTTTATGAAGAACAAAGCATTAAAAACAGGAATTTTAGCCCTATTTCTTCTTATTGCAATACCTCTATTGCTACTTTACTTTGATATGAAAGTATCATCCGTTATTTTAATTGTAGTTTTTGGATTAATAGCCGGGATTTTTATCGTGTTGTTCAATGCTTATTTATTACCGGGAATATGGATGCATAAGAATAGATTTCTGCTTTATGGATTTCTCTATGGCATTGCTATTTTTATATTTACAAGTATCAATCATTTATCTGAAGGTGAAAGCGTTTACAGAACAGGATTCTTACTATCATTACTGACTGCAATTTGTTTAGGCATTCTTTTAGGAGCTGTTTTTTTGAAATTGAATCATCGAATAATTATAAAACAAAGTATTTTAAAACTCCTGCCTGATGAAATTGTAATTATAGAGGATGCTGCTCGTATTGATAATGATGAAGCATTAGGAAGTGGAAGATTGATTCTTACCAATAAAAGGCTGGTATTTATCTATTTAAATCTTAAAATTGATAATTTTGAAATCTATTTCTCAGAATTGTTTACTACTGTTGAATTGACTGAAAAATTCGGAATTCCAAATGGAATTCATCTCTCAGAAAAAGACTGCAATATATTGGTCAAATTTCCCAGGTTGTGGAAAAAAGAAATAGAAAAAATGATGCATCCTAAAAACAAGTAATTTAAATATTGTATTCTAAAAAATAGTTTTGTCAAATATTTATAAATTATATTAATACAATTAGTTATGAACTTTTTCAAAATCAAAACCTCCTGGTCAAACCTTGAACTGGGATTGTTTAAAATTTGCGTAGCATCCATTTATCTTGTAATCGGTATTTATTTTCATGAATTTTTAGGGAAATACATGCTATTATTTGTTTCAATATTTATTGTTACTGTAGTTTTGGTCTTTAGCTTATGGCTTAAGAAAATGAACAAAGGAGAATAAATCCTCATTAAAATGATATTATGAAGGTAAGAGAAAGTGGAATGCCTGAAGAAGAGATCTGGTCTCAGTTTTTTGATGTAGATTTAATATTTTCCGAATTAGAAATTAATTCAAGTATTCAGGATATGGCTGAAGTGGGTTGTGGATATGGAACATTTACAATTCCGGCTGCAAAACATATAAATGGAAATCTATATAGTTTTGATATAGAGAATGAAATGATAGTTTTTGTAAAGCAAAAATTAAAATCCGAAACATCAACGAATGTAATTCTATATGAAAGGGATGTTTTGACGCATTCTTTCGGATTACCCGAAAATTCAATGGATTATGTGATGTTGTTTAATATAATGCACCACCATTCACCAGAAGAATTCCTGAACGAAGCTTTTAGAATATTAAAACCAATGGGAAAGATTGGAATTATACACTGGCGCAGTGATATAGCCACTCCCCGTGGTCCCGATTTAAGCATCCGTCCGAGTCCTGAAAAAATGATGGAATGTATTGACCTGACAAAATTTAAAATTGAAAAACCAGGCTTTTGGCTGCCACCTTATCATTACGGAATGATACTATCAAAACATTAATATATAAACAAATGAAAATAGGAATTATAATTGAAACCAAAGAATTTGAAAAAGCCTGGAATGCTTTTCGCTTTGCTGTAACGGCCAAGAAACAGTCGCATGAAGTGAAAGTCTTTTTGATGGGTGAAGCCGTTGAATGTGAAGGCTTGTATCACGAAAAATACAATGTGGATGAGCAATTAAAGCATTTTATCAGCTTAGGAGGTGAAATCCTTGCCTGCGGAACTTGTCTAAAATCAAGACAGCTGGAGTCTACTGAAAGCTGTCCGCTTTCTACCATGCAAGATTGTGTAAACCTTGTCGTTTGGGCCGATAAAACGGTGAGCTTTTAAAATAGAAACAATTGAGTATTGAATAATTCATAAAGCTCCTTCTTATTTATTTTGTAGTTTTGTGCAAGCTATCATTCACTTTTTAATAAATCCCTTGTGAGAAATTTTATTTTAATATTTTCAATAGTAGTTTTGATTTTCTGTTTTAATTTTGATGCTAAATCTCAAAAAACTGCAACTATCGTCTATGAGCAATTTGAAAATGGGAAATTGATTCCATCAAGAATTCTTAATGTAAAATGCAGTAAATCATATGCATATATCATCAATTCGGCATCCACTGAGAAAATGTATATTAATTATCGTAAACGGATTACTGTTAAAACCGCTATTATTCAAGAAAATAAATTTGCTGTTGTAACTTCCTTTGATGCTTTAAGCCAAGCTGTATTCGTCGAAAAACCCGATACCATATTGGGTTATATCTGCAAGAAAGCTGTTTATGATGTGTTCTCCAATAAAATTGAAGTCTGGTATACCAATCAATCCAAATTCAAAGGGAGTCCTTCAATCTCTTTTTCACCCATCGACGGTTTGGTATTGAAATATATAGTAAACGGAAACAGAACGATATTGGCAAAATCTATCACGCTAAATGATGAAACCATTGATGCTCCGGGGTCTGAATTTGCGAAAGTAGATGATGCCACTTATGCTGCAGCTCAAATAAAATCAAGGTATATAAGAATCCCTGTTTTTGAAAAAGAACAGATTAATTTTGAAAACAATATTCTCAATAAAGAAGAAGAAGTACTTAATCATACTTATCGGTATTCAAAAGGCAATGTAATCCTTAGAAAAATCAAATTGCCTGAAAACAATGACAAAGGTTTGTTTTTTGTTCAATTATCCGATTGGTCGAATGGAGATGCCTACGACAGGGTAGGTTCTGTATTTACATTCTCTGTTAGAAATGAGAAAACAATATTGAGTGCATTACAAAATGGCATTGCAAAATTACCTGTATATAACGACAACGCAAGCAATGCTTACCAGGGGATTTGTGCAACGTCTGATTATGAACCTGCCATTGAGTTGATGCGTTTTTTTACCCCTTTTGGCGTTGGTTTTTTTAATAAGAAAAGAAGCATAGCTGGCTATCAATGGAGCGATTCTGCTGTATTTAAACAAGAAGTCACGGCATTGATCCCAACCGATGAAAAAGAAATATGGATAGGTGTTTTCATTGGCAATTATGACAAAGGCGGCCATAAAGTGAGTCTTGATCTTGATTTTTATCCAGATACTGAGATGATATATAGAAATAAATGGGTGCTTCCGCTATTTAGTACCGTCAATATCATGGAGGCTGCCGGACAGAATTACGGAAAATTATTTCAGAACGACAGTCTTAAAATGGATTTTGAACTCCCAGATTCAATTCAAAACCTTAAATTACTATTTACTACCACAGGCCATGGCGGATGGGAAAACGGAGATGAGTTTATACCTAAGCTCAACCAGGTTTTTATTGATGGAAAGGCAGTTTTTCAGCATACACCCTGGCGTACAGATTGTGGTAGCTATCGGCTGCTGAATCCTGCTTCCGGTAATTTCCCAGATGGATTGTCCTCCAGTGACCTGAGCCGTTCCAATTGGTGTCCAGGTTCGTTGACGCCTCCTTTTTTGATACCATTGAGCAATCTTAGCAAAGGCAAGCATAGTATTCAGGTTGTAATCGATCAGGGAAAACCTGAAGGAGGCAGTTTCAGTCATTGGTGTGTTTCAGGCGTATTGGTTGGGAATGGAAAATATTGATCAGTAAAAAATAGAAATTTATAAAATGAAAGCATTTTTTCTCCTTTTTATAGTGATTTTGACTCAAACCTTAAATGCTCAGCAACGTGATGTGAATTTTTATATGAATGAAGCCAAATCAAACAGCCCATTGATTCATAAAGCTATCATTGACAATAAGCTTATCCAATATGATTTGCAGCAAATAAAGACAATATTGAGCAAACCTGAAATTAATCTTGAAGCCAATGTTTTGTTTGCACCTATTATTTCGCACGACAATGGTTCTTCTCATTTTGAATGGACCTCAAAAGGAGCACTTGATTATACAGGCTATGACTTGGCTGTTACGAATGGTGGGCAATACCAGGCATATGTTGCTGTCAAACAGGCTCTTTTTTCTGCCTCAAAATATCGGATTTATTCAAATAAAGCTGAAGTCTTACGCCAGGTCAATGAAAATACGATTACCTTGACAAATCACGAAATTGAACAGCTCGTTAGAAATCAGTACATTATTTGCCTTAAATCGAAAAAACAAACAGAAATCAGTTCAGCTTTGCTTAAAGAATTGAAGAATCAATTGCTTCAATTGCAAAAATTAGTTGAAAATGCCATCTATAGGCAAACTGATTTAATGTTACTGCAAATTGAATATCAAAACTATACCATAGAAAACCAAAAAAATCAGACTGATTATTCTATTAGTTTATGCGATTTAAACCTTATTTGTGGAATAAATGATAGCAGTAATATTGAAATCAAAGATGTCGATTTTCAAGTGAATTCTAATAAAGTTATCAATTCAAATTTTCTGATTGCATACAAACTGGACAGTTTGAATATCGTAAACGAGCAAATTATCAATGAAGTAAAGTATAAACCACAATTGAATCTGTTTGCCAATACAGGTTTAAATGCTGTTTATCAGCCAAGTTTGAACCGACTTGGTTTCAGTGCCGGTATTAATTTAAGTTGGAATATTTTCGATGGGAATCAACGTAAAATCCAAAGGGCTAAATCAAACATAAATTTACAAACGCTTGAATTTGAGAAGAAATATTTCGTCAATCAAAATGAATTGTACAAAAACAAAATGCAACTTCAAATTGAGGCTTTAAATAAAAGCATTCTTCTTACTGAAGATCAGTTAAATCAATATGATAAACTAATTGAAGTATATAACAAAGAGCTAATGCAAGGCGAAATATCAGTGATGGATTATAAAAATTTACTAAAAGACATTGCTGCAAAAAAAATGGAAAGCTTAGTTTTAAAAATGGAAAAACAAGCAGTCATCAATTCTTATAATTATTGGAATTATTAATAGCACCCTCATGAATAAATTAACCATTTCATTTATTTCAGTACTCAGCTTTTTACTGTTAACAAATTGCAGCGAACAAAATGCAATTAAAAAGGATGAAAGCCCTATCGTAACTGTAAAATCAATCCAAATTCAATCGGGTGATATTGAGAATTATATCACCTTAAACGGAAAAACGCTTTATTTAAAAAAACATACTATTGTTTCACCAATATCGGGTTTTATCGTAAAGCTAAGTATTAAATTTGGAGATAAAGTAAAGAAAAATGATCTGTTGTTTGAAATACAAACCAAGGAAAATAAAGCCTTGGGTAATACCAATCCTCTCTCAGGCAACATAGGTATTGTCAAAGTATTGGCTTCATCCGACGGTTATATCAATGAGTTAATGATGAATGAAACCGGAGGCTTTGTTTCAGAAAGTGCCATACTTTGCACTATTATAGATGAGAATAGTTTAATGTTACAGGTAAATGTCCCATTCGAATACAATGCCCTGGTCCATAAAGGAACAAAATGCAGGATTTCACTGAACGATAACACTCAATTTGATGCAAACGTATCTCAAATTTTACCACTTGTTAAAGAAGCAGAACAAACCCAGGCAGTATTAATTAAACCAACTACTAATATACAATTGCCTGAAAATCTTACAATAACAGTAAAATTTGTTAATACTAAGCATTCTACTTCTTTATTAATTCCCAAAACTGTTTTAATGTGCAACGAAACCCAAACTGAATTTTGGGTAATGAAAGTTTTAAATATGAATATGGCCGTTAAAATTCCTGTTTTAAAGGGGATAGAAAACGACAGTATGGTTGAAATTATTTCATCGGATGTAAATAAAAACAATTGGGTTATCAGCGAAGGAGCTTATGGGTTATCAGACAGTACCGTTGTTAAAATTGTAAAATAATATGGATAAGATATTTGTGAGGTTTAAAAGCCCGATTGCTGTTATTTTATTGCTGTTGTTGATAGGAGGAGGTTTTTCATATCAAAATATGAAGACTTCTCTTTTCCCTAATGTAAATTTTCCTAAAATAAAAATCATAGCAAATAATGGAGAGCAAGCTGTTGATAAAATGATGGTTACGGTTACCAAACCCCTCGAGAATGCGATTAAAAAAGTTGAAAACCTAAATTTAATCAGAAGTGCAACCAGCATGGGGAGTTGTGAGATTTCTGCATTTATGGATTGGGGTTCTGATATTGATCTGGACAAGCAAAGAGTAGAATCACAGATTGCACAGATTAAAAACAATTTACCGGCCACTGTTCAAATTAGCGTTGAAAAAATGAATCCCTCCATATTGCCTGTAATGGGATATGCGTTACAATCAAATACTAAAAATCAGGTAGAACTAAAAATCATTGCAGAATATATTGTAAAGCCTTTTTTATCGAGGATTCCTGGTATTGCCTCTATAGAAGTAATAGGAGGGAAGGAGAAAGAATACCGGGTCGTATTAAACGAACATAAAATAAGTTTATTAAAAATTAGTCCTCAGGCAATTAAAGACGCATTTCAACAAACTGATTTTGTTAAATCAAATGGCTATAGTATCGATTATAACCGGCTTTATTTGACCGTAACTGATGCAAGTATTAAAAACGCTCAACAACTTGAGGATCTCGTTCTTTTTAATAATGCAATCCGTAGAATAAAAATTTCTGATATTGCCAAAGTTGAAATTTCTGAAAGAAACGAATATCTTAAAATCAAGGCTGATGGTCAGGATGTTCCCTTAATTGCTGTTCTTAAACAGCCAAACAGCAATTTGGTGGAAGTCTCAACTCAAGTTTCTGAAAAGGTAATTGAACTCAATAAAATTTTACCAAAAGGTGTTGTTTTAAAGCCTTATTATATACAGTCCGAATTTGTTGAAAGCAGCATAAAAAGTATCATTGATGTGCTTTGGATAGGTTTGTTGCTGGCAATTGTAGTTGTTGTTATATTTTTGCGTTCTTTTAAAGCCAGTTCTGTCATATTACTGACAATTCCATTAACGCTGGCACTCACATTCATTGTTCTTTACTTTATCGGGTCCGATTTTAATATTATGACCATAGGGGCCATAGCAGCAGCCATTGGTTTGATTATAGATGATGCAATTATCGTGGTAGAACAAATTCACCGTACCCATGAAGAATTTCCCGACAAAGATGCCAGGGAATTGGTAGGTAAAGCCATTCAATACCTCTTTCCTTCGATGGTCAGTTCTTCATTAAGCACTATCGTAATACTGCTTCCTTTCGAACTGATGTCAGGTGTGGCAGGGGCCTATTTTAAAATTCTTACTGAAACCATGATTATAACTTTAGTCTGTTCATTTATCATCACATGGCTTGGATTACCTGTAATTTATCTGCTGTTTTCAGGTAATAGAAATTTTACAAAAACAGCTCAAATACAGCATACTAAAAGCCATTCATGGATTATTTTTTTTATCAGAAAACCTTATATCAGTTTAGCTTTTGTATTAATACTTATTGTAAGCAGTATTTATATAATGCCTAAACTCCAAACCGGATTCTTACCTGAAATGGATGAAGGTTCCATCGTATTGGATTATAATTCCCCCCCTGGAACTTCATTGGAAGAAACCAATCGTTTATTGAATGAAGTTGATAAAATTATTGAGAAAATACCGGAAGTAAAAACCTATTCGAGAAGAACTGGTACTCAAATGGGTTTTTTTATTACCGAACCCAATCGTGGAGATTATCTGATAGAACTGAATAAAAAAAGAGATCGGACAACAGATGCTGTTTCGGATGATATCCGTTCTCGTGTTGAAGTTTCCTTGCCTTCATTAAAAGTAGATTTTGGTCAGGTTATAACAGATATGTTGGGTGATTTGATGAGTACAGCTCAACCTATTGAAATTAAAATATTCGGGGACAATGATGCAAAACTAAAATCCTTATCGAAAATAGTAGCAGACAGTATAAAAAATGTTGATGGAACTGCAGATGTCTTTAATGGGATAGTATACGCTGGGCCAATGCTAAAGATTTTCCCAAAAGAGGATAAACTAAAACAATTTGGATTGAATCCTGCTGATTTACAGTCACAAATTGAAACTTATCTGGCAGGTATCGTGGTTGGTTCTATCCCTGAAAAGGAACAATTAACGGATATCCGGATGATTTTTCCTCAAAATAACAAAACACCTATCGAAAAAATCAAGCAAATAAAAATAGCTACTCCTTCAGGTGAATATATGCCTTTGAATGAATTTGCAGATTTTAGTATTTTAAGCGGAGTTTCTGAAATTGAAAGGGAAAATTTGCAAACAATGGGTGTAGTGACTTCGAGATTAAACAATCGTGATCTGGGAAATGTCATGAAGGACATACAACATAAACTTTCAAGCATAAAACTACCTCCGACATACCAAATTGAGTATGGTGGCTCCTATGCTGAGCAACAGCATTCTTTTGCTGAACTATTGAAAATACTTATTGCTGGTGGTTTGCTCGTTTTTACGGTTGTTTTGTTTATGTTTAAAAGTCTAAAGTTATCTTTAGCTGTACTTTTTATAAGCATTTTAGGAATTTCAGGCAGTTTAATTGCTCTGTTTTTCACTCGAATTCCCTTGAATGTTGGCAGTTATACCGGATTGATTATGATTATAGGTATTATAGGTGAAAATTCTATTTTTACCATACAACAATTTCTCACAGAATTTAAAAATTCAACATTGGACAATGCATTGACTTTTGCAATTTCTGCACGACTTCGCCCAAAATTAATGACAGCCTCTGGAGCTATTGCAGCATTAACGCCCTTGGCTTTCGGGATAGGCAGTGGAGCTCAAATGCATCAACCACTTGCTGTTGCTATCATTGGAGGATTAATAATGGCATTGCCTTTGCTTTTAATCGTATTGCCCGGCCTTTTAAAAATGATGTATAGAAATGAAAAAAGTTAATAATATATAAATAAGAAGGAAATAGCTTCAATTATAACATTTCTTTGGAATCTAATTGTAATTTTGCTTGTTAATTATTTTAAATTTAATATAATGAAGAAATTTTTGCTGTTTACTTTTGTTTTATTTTCTTTTTGTTTTTCAAATGCTCAGGTTAAAATATTATTCGATGCTACTAAAGCTGAAACAGCAGGAAATGCTGATTGGGTTATTGATGCTGATTTGCATAATATAGGCTTTTCAAATGGGCCTGCCGTGGTTGGACAAGGTACAGAATCGAATCCTCAGCGGATTCCTACTCCTTTGCAAAGTGCTATTACTGCTTCAACGGCTGAATCTTACTGGCAGGGTGCATTGTCTTCTTGGGGGATTGATTTGGTTAAGAAAGGCTATATTGTTGAAAGCCTTCCTTACAATGTTGCAATTACTTACAATAACACTTCCAATCCACAAGACCTTTCGAATTATAAGGTTTTTGTTGTTTGCGAACCCAATATTGTTTTTACTGCAGTTGAAAAAACTGCGATTCTTCAATTTGTGCAAAACGGTGGTGGTTTGTTCATGGTTTCAGATCATACAATTAGCGACCGCAATAACGATGGTTGGGATTCACCAGCAATCTGGAATGATTTTTTGACGAATAATACTGTTCAGACAAATCCATTTGGTATAAGTTTTGATTTGGTTGATATTTCACAAACATCTACAAATGTAGCGGTTCTACCTACAGATACTCTATTACATGGTCCTATGGGAAATGTTACTTCAGTAATGTGGAGCAATGGGACTACCTTGACATTAAATCCTACTGTAAATTCGACTGTTAAAGGTATCGTTTACAAAACAGGCTCCTCAAACACTGGTTTAACCAATGTGATGGTTGCCCGTTCTAATTATGGAGCTGGTAGAGTAGTAGCAATTGGTGATAGCTCACCCTGCGATGATGGAAGTGGTGATGCAAATGATGTTCTTTACGATGGCTGGATAACTGATGCCAGCGGTAACCACGAAAGATTAATTATTAATGCAACAATATGGCTGGCTTCTTCAAGTATAACTACTCCTATCAACGTTAGTAGTGTGAGTGTAAATCCGCCAACATTGACATTTACAGTTGGAGGCGCTGCTTCACAATTAACAGCAACTATTTTGCCTTCAAATGCCAGCAATCAGAATAAAACCTGGACTTCTGACAATACAAATATTGCAACAGTCTCTTCTTCTGGCTTAGTTACACCTATCTCTACTGGAAATTGTCACATTACGGTTAATACCTTGGATGGAAATCATACTGCAACCTCCACTGTAACAGTTAATACAGCTATGAGAATTCAAACCATCTCTGAAAATGAAAAGTTTAAAATTTATCCAAATCCTTCAACTGGAAAGGTTTTTATTGAGACCAATCGGTCTTTTACCAGTGAATATAAAATAATGATCATTAATATTTTGGGAAAAGAGGAAAATATTCTGTTTACTAAACTTACAAACAGCTTGATTTCTTGTGATTTCAGCTTGTTGTCGAAAGGAATTTATTTTATATGTTTGACCGATGAAAAAGGAATGATTACTACTAAAAAAATATCAAAAGACTAATTTAGCAACTCTGAATATATTGTTAGGTTGATTTAATAACTTTTTTATCATTAAATAATTAAAAAATGAAAAAAATATTTTTTGTAATTGCCTTAGTGGCAATATTAAGTATGAATGCCAGCGGGCAAGCAATTAAAGAAGTTCCTTCTAATGTAAAATCTGCCTTTTCTATACAATTTCCGAAAGCCAGCAATGTAAAATGGGCAAAAGAAAACGCTAAAGAATGGGAAGCAGAATTTAAAATGAACGGGAAAGAGTATTCTGCAAACTTTGATTTGAATGCTAGCTGTTTAGAAGTAGAATTTGAAATTCTTATATCTGAAATTCCAGTCGCAGTAAAAGCAACTTTAGACAAAGAATTTGCAACTTACAAAATTGAAGAAGCTGCTGTTTCTGAAAAAAAATCTGTCAAATTGTATGAATTTGACTTAAAAAAAGATGGTAAAAAAACAGAAGTTGCTATTGATATCAATGGGAAAGTAGTTAAAACAAAAGAAGCTAAAAAAGGAGAAGAAAAAGACAACGATTAACTTCTCGAATAAATCTATTCAAATTCCTCAAAATGAAAAAAAAATATCTTTTAATCAGTTTATTATTTTTGCTTTCCTTACAACAATCTTTTTCACAGTTTTCACAGCTTAAATATCAGATTATAAACAAAATAAGTTTAAAAGGGGATGGGGGATGGGATTATCTTTGTGTGGATGATTCTGCCTCGAGGTTGTATGTTTCACATGGCTCCATGGTTCAGGTTGTAGATGTTATCTCAAATAAATTAATTGATACAATAGGCGACACTAAAGGAGTTCATGGTATTGCATTTGCCAGAGAATTCAACAAAGGTTTTATCAGCAATGGCAAAGATACTTCCATAAGTGTTTTTAACCTAAAAACCTTACAACTTATAACAAAAATAAAAATTACAGGTATTAATCCTGATGCAATTTTGTACGACTCCTATTCACAAAGAGTTTTCGTTTTCAATGGAAGAAGTTCAAATGCTACTGTAATAGATGCCAAATCAGATAAAATAATCGGAACCATTGCATTGTTTGGCAAGCCGGAGTTTTCTGTCAGTGATTTAAAAGGGAAAATATTTGTAAATATTGAAGATAAAAGCGAGATATGTGTTATTAACGCTAATTCATTAAAAGTTGAACATAATTGGCCCATTGCTCCCGGCAAAGAACCAAGTGGATTGGCCATTGACATTAAAAGCCATCGTTTGTTTTCGGTATGTGACAATAAATTAATGCTTGTAGTTAATTCTGATAACGGTAAAGTAATATGCTCTGTTAGTATAGGCGAAAATGTGGACGGTGTAGCTTTTGATCCTATTTTAAAGCGTATTTATTCATCCAATGGAGAAGGGACACTGACCATCATTCAAGAAGTAAGTCCAGACTTATATAAAGTTTTAGAAACCCTTAAAACACAAAAAGGTGCGAGAACCATTGCTTTAAATTCAAAAACCCATTGCATATATTTAACAACTGCTGAATATGGTGAAACTCCTAAATCAACTGAAGAACTTCCACATCCTAGGCCAAGTATACTGCCAAATACATTCACCATTCTTGAAATATCACAAAACACGAAGTAGTAATCACTTATCAATAAGGTATTTGATTTTGTAGTGTTTCTATATAGCTAATTCTTACTTTTGACTTATCAATTAATATTGTGCAACATTCTTTCATTAGAGCATACTATCTATAATACTATTTGGGGAAAATAATTCCGTTAAATTGACATTGGAATTAAAAAAATATGTAGGTTTGCGAAAAATCATCACCCATGAATTTCTCTTCATCGAAAATAGTTGTAATTTTAAGTTTACTTACAATAATGCCCTTTTTGTTACATTCACAAAGTAAAAAGGCAATAAGAGCCGAAATAGAAACTACCGAAGAGGCCAAACCATTTACCATTGTTAATCTTGGGAAAAGTGGAGTACTGATACTCTCAAAACTCAATGAATTTGTAGACAGAAAAACACGGAATTGGTCTTTTACTTTTTATAATAATATTTTACAAAAAAAATGGATCAAAAAACTACCTCTTTCCGAAGATTTTTCTTACCAAGGCTATGAATTTGAAAAGGATACAGCCTATTTGATTTTTTATAAAGCAGACAAGCATTCCAATGATAAGAACCTAAAAATTATTTCACTTGAACTTTTAAAAGGGAATCATACTTCAATAGATACATTGATTACTGATAAATCCCAGATAACGGATATAATACGCTATCAACATCATCTTATTTTTACGCTTGAGAATAAATCTAATATTATGCTGATTAATATTGATTATAGTCAGGGGAGCTTAA
>CAZCBG010000077.1:0-16271 GCA_964496885.1 uncultured Bacteroides sp.
ACACATCTTTTGTCATGCTGACGAAGGAAGCATCTCCTATAGAAATTACGAATTACGAATTACAAAAAAAAGAGGGAGCGAAAAGGAGACTGAGAGACTGAGAGACTAAGAGCTGGGAGGACACATCTTTTGTCATGCTGACGAAGGAAGCATCTCCTATAGAAATTACGAATTAAGAATTACGAAAAAACGAGGGAACGATTAGGAGACTGTGAGACTATGAGACTAAGAGTTGGGAGGACACATCTTTTGTCATGCTGACGAAGGAAGCATCTCCTATAAAAATTACGAATTAAGAATTACGGATTGCAATTGGGAAAATAAGTGAAATTTGTGTCCTTTTTTACTGTTAACTGATCACTGTTTTATCCACATTGCAAAAAAATACAGTATCTTTGCGAAATAAATCGCAACGAAATAAATCGCAATGAAAAATCCATTTAAATTCGGGAGTATTGTGGATGAGCCTTTTTTTACAAACAGGCATGCCGAAATACAAAATTTGAAAATGATGCTTAACAGCGAAAACCACATCATCCTTATCAGTCCCCGTCGTTACGGAAAAACAAGTTTAGTCAGCAAAGTTATCAAAGAGACGAAACGTTCGTGCGTTTCGTTGGATTTGCAGTTAATAACGGGTGTTGAAGATTTTGCTTCACAATTATTAAAAAGGGTCTTCAAGGCGTATCCGTTTGAAAAGCTTAAGCTTTTGGTCAGGCAATTCCGGATTATTCCTACGATTTCCCTGAATCCGGTTAACAATGAAATAGATATTGCCTTTCAACCCATTACGTCTTCCTTCCCAATACTGGAAGATGTTTTAAATTTGATAGAAAGTTTAGGGAGTAAAACCGAAAAACCAATTGTAATTTTTGATGAATTTCAGGAGGTGCATCGAATTGGTCAAGGTTTAGATCGCCAATTGCGGGCCATCATGCAGCAACACCAATGCATCAATTATATATTGCTGGGAAGCATTGAATCGATGATGCAGGCCATTTTTGAAAAAAAGAAATCTTCGTTTTATCATTTTGGCATGCTTTTACCATTAGGGAAAATACCTTATGATGATTTTAAAGCTTATCTGAAACAAGGTTTTAACGGATTAAATATAGAGGAAGACTTACTCAGCGATGAAATATTAAAATTTACAGATTGTCATCCTTACTATACCCAGCAATTGGCCTACAAGGTGTGGGAAATTGCAGTAAGCGAAAAAGACAGTCCATCGATTATATTACAGGCCATCAACCAATTGGTTGAAATTCATGATATGGATTATGAGCGCTTATGGCAGACGATTAAACAAACCGATAAAAAAATAATGATAGGATTGTCAACAGATGACCGTTCTCTTTTGTCAGATGTGTTTAGCCGGAAATATGCAATCACGGCAACCAGCACTACTTTTAGCAGTATTAAAAGATTACAAGAGATAGGTTATATACTAAAAAACGGGAAAACTTATGAGATAGACGATCCTTTTTTTAAACAATGGATTAAACAAAGACGCGACAGATAAGCAAATTGGAGAAGGGAGAGAGGGAGAGAAAAGGAGACTGAGAGACTGAGAGACTAAGAGCTGGGAGGACACATCTTTTGTCATGCTGAACGAAGTGAAGCATCTCATATAGAAATTACGAATTACGAATTGCAATTGGTAAAATAAGTGAAATTTGTGGCCAATCTTGTTTACTGATCACTGATAACCTACCCTGCGGCAGGCAAGCTGTTTTGTTCCCTGATTCCTAATTTTTAATTTTTAATTTCCTAATTTTCTTCCCGCCATAAGCTGCACCCAATGCCAGCAAAATGCTGAGGCCGCCATCCAGGGGGGCACCGGCTGGCTGATCAGTCTGAGTACCATGAGTTCCTGTAGGAGGCAAAGGTTGGGCCGTTAGTTGAAGTCCGCAAAAACTGATGACGATGATGATGAGGGCTTTTATATATTGTTTTTTCATAATTTTTCTTTTTTAAACCCGGCTAAACTTTATGGCTTAGCCGGATTGTTTTTTTATTTCTTATACGTTATTTTTGCTGTATTGGTTTAAAGACTAACTACTTTGCGAACTATTGTGCGATCTTTCATCAAAATGCGAACCAACTGAACCTTGCTGTTGGCTTTAGTGCGGAAGCTATTCCCATTCACCTTGTAAACACCCAGCTGCTGACCGATTTCGTTAAAGATCTCCACCGCTAAAATATTGTCCGTACTGTTAACGATCAGCTGCCCATCCCGGCTGTAAACCTGGGTGCCTCCCATATCATTGGCCTGAATACCCATTGCTGATGTACTGAAATGTAAGATAAAACGATTTAAATTATCGGTTGTAGTTGCAGTATAGCTATATATTGGATATTGATTTAGATTTTGGAAAGTATTTGTTTTTAAATCTTCCAGCATCAACGTTGAACAATTTGTGTTTGATGGAATTGAAATAGCATTGATATTATATTGGCCATCAGAACGAGCTTTAAAGTTAAGATGGACGACAGTGTTTGCAGGTAATTGTTCAGGGATCGTATTAATTGACAGCTTACTGCCATTTTGCAACACTGAATACAGACTTGGAGCATCAGCAAAAGCTTCAATTTCAGAAGCATCATATTGAGCATCATAACCTAAAGTAGCAGCTGCATCAAAATTAATTCCCATCAAATCACCAAAACCAGTTCCTGTCTTTTCTGCTTTCAAAATGAGGAGATGAGAAGTACTTTTGTAGAAAGCTTGTCCACTGTGAACGCGGGAATTGGCAGGAATAGTAAAACTGGCAGCAGATAGCGCTTTTACAAAGAATCCCTGATTGGCAGGAATAATATTTGTATTCGGTGAAGCAACCAATGAAACATCAACAAAATTTTTGGCTACAGCATCATAGACTTTTGCAGTACCACCTTCAATATTTGTCTTAACCCATGAAGCTGCAGACCAATCTATTGCAGATGAATAGGGGTTTCCTAAAAGGTTGTACCCTTTACTTGAAGGGTCAGTATACGCAAAACTTAATGGATTTGTAACATCTGTATTATTTAAATTACCAACAAATGATTTGGTTCCACCAGCCTGATATGCAGCCAAATAACCAAAACCAGGTGTAAAATTTGAAATATTGTGTGCGCCGATTTTCTGATTTAACCATTGGTAATTGGCTTCATCCCAGGCATAGAAATCATAACCATTATTACTTAACCCATCGGGTGTAAACAATCCGCTGATAGCCTGAGCTGCCATAGGGGATGAAAGTAAATGCCAACCATCATCGGCAACACTCCAGTTTGCAGCTGTTATATCTCTTTCCATGGTTGCAGCAACAGTTGCAGAACTCTGAATTAATGAACCGCCCGATTTTATAATCAAACCAGTGTTGCCAGCATTGTTGGTTAATGCACCTGTACCGGCTACGGTAAGTTGTTTGCCTACACCAATTTCAAGTATTTTACCACTATTTATCAGCAATGTGCCATTAACTGTTAATGCTGAATTTGACAAACCAACACCTGCTGCATTGTCGATGGTTAGATTATTAACGCTTGCAGGTAATAACGCTCCGCAAACTTGTGCTGAACTTCCGTTAAAGGTATAATTGGCAGTAGCATCAAAGGTTTTATTTCCTGAAACTGTAATAGATCCATCTAAACCCAATGTATTGGCTGTTTTTAAAGTGGCTCCATTTTGTAAAGTAAAAGCACCACCTCCAGAAATTACACTTGTTCCCAAATCAGTAATTGATGTTGAAGCAACTAAAAAATTTACTGTATTTGAAATGGTACCACCGCTGGTAAATGTCTGAGCCCCTGTTTTATTAAAAACAATTGTTGAAGATGTAGTTGAACCACCTTCAGTTAAAATACCGGATGTAACACTTACATTTCCTCCGACATTAATGGTTCCAACACCTGAAGAATTTGATATATTTAATGTCCCTCCATTAATTAGCAAATTTCCGGTTAAATTTACAATACAATTACCTGCTCCTGAAGAAAGCCAAAAATTACCATTGGTAACTATTAAATCACCCCCAATATTTGCAACTACATCCGGAGTGGCAGTTATAGCATGACGAGTTGTTCCAGAACCAGTGCCAAGTATTGTAAGGTTTCCTTGAATTGAAGATAAATTCCCTGACCAACCCAATGCAGTTGCGCCTGTTATTTGATTTAAGGTAAGATTACCCCAACCTGGGGATGAAGGAGCAGCTGTACCTGAGGGCATTATTTTTATTTCAAAATTACTTGTAGGTCCAAAAATTTCAGTGCCAGAAAATATAGTTGATGCCATTGTCATTGCAACATTTTGAATATAAGTCCCTCCATTGTCAATCTGAAAGGTAGTTGATGCTGCCAGAGTAACGGCATTATTTGCAGTAAGTGTACCCCCGTTTTCGATTTGTAATTTGGAATTGGTACCGCTGATAGACCAAGTTGTAGTTGTACTCATAACGTCCCCGCTTTCTATCACAAATACTTCACCGGAAGTAAAATTAGCAGGACTTGTACCAGTACCATCCCTGTTTGTTTTCCAGTTTGCCACTTGAGCAGGATCGCCGCTTCCGATTGAATAATACGTCAATGCAGTAGTAGCCTGTGTAGCAGCATTGCTGGTTGTAAGGTAGTTTTCAGTTCCACTGCCCCCATTGTATTCAAATACTTTAAAGGTATAAGAAGTACTCGCATTCAGATTGCTAACATTCACCGAATTACCGTTGCCATTGTAAACGACATATTCATTTGTAGCAATTGCGGTTCCTAATGTTCCAAAAACAGAATTAGCTGAATATGTTGTACCATTTGTGGGATTTGTAGTTGGAGTTGCTGAAGCTTTGGCCACTACAATTCTGTTGCCCCCATCACCATTGGTCCAGCCAACCGTCATCGAATTGAGTGCAACATTAGAAAATAAAATTGCTGAAGCCTGAGTTGTCGGTTGTGCCGAAAGTATCTTGAAAGCATTGCTTGTAGCAGGAGTAAGACTGTTGGCTGTTGCCGAAAGTGTAATTCCGTTACCGGCAGTATTGTTCTGCAAGTCTGTCCATGCAAAATATCCTGCTGCCATACTCGGAGTGAGACCACTGATAACTGAAGAAAGATTGCCAGCTGAGGTATTGAGGGTAACAGTGCTGGCAACATCCAGATCGCGGTTATTATTGGCATCCGTAGCCTCCACTGCCGCATTAAAATTTGCATTAACTGTTGTATTGGAAGGCTGGATGGCAAAATTTAATTTTGTTGCTACTACTTCTATCGTCATTTGGTTTGAAACCGGAGCGGCTGTAAAGCTGGGTAAAAAAGTAGAACCCGTTGCATCGGCAATAAAACCGTGGGAGGTCACATCTACCTTGAATTCCAAAACGGAATTATCAACTAGTCCGGACGATTTCAGATAAATGTACAAAGATATAGTAGTTGCACTGTTATTATCAATATTTAAATTACCGGATACTATAGGAATTACGATAGTATTAGCTGTAATGGTTGAGGAAGCTGTTGTAACAAAATCTAAGCTGGTACCATTCCAAAGCTGAATACCCTGTATAGTATTTGTCCAATCAGCTGTATTATTGTTTCCTGCTTTGATGGTAAGCTGGGTAATTTTGGTAGGCTGCCCATCTTTGTTTCCATAATCTTTTACATTCATGTCAAAAACGCGAATAGCTGCGCCATCAGTAGTAATCAGTGACGAAATTGACATAGCAGCAGGTTGACTGCCCTGTGCAGGTCCTGAGACTTCGGAAGTGGCATCTAAAGAATTGGAGGTAGAAGCATCTGTTCCGGGTATCGTTCCGTCAGTTTTATAATTAAGAGTAGCTGCATTACTTCCAAACCAGTTAAAGGGGTATATTTTATAGTAATAATGTGTGCCTGCCGTTAAAGAAGATATGCTTGTAGAAATATCATTTGTATTTGTAATGATGGCTGCAACACTGGCATCACCAATTGTAGATGTTAGTGTATAGCCAATCCCATCTGTTGGAGTTCCAGTGGGAGTAGATCCGGTTTTTTGTAAGATGAGGTAGCCCGAAGCCGGTATTATGGAAGCTGCACTGAAAGTTAAATTTAATTGTGTTTGTGATGCTGCAGTTGCTAAAAAAGAAGAAGCATGAGCGCTGGGTTCCGTTGAAAGGGTATAAAAACTGCTTTCGGTACTAAGACCTGTACCTGCCGAATTAGTTGCATAGGCTTTGTAAAAAATCTGCGTACCCGATGGCAAAGCAGAGCGGCTGTGGGTAAATGTCCCGGTTGAAGTGCCTGCTATGGCCAATCGATTGTCTGAAATTGCAACGCCGGTTGATGTTTTCCATACAGTTCCTGTTTCTGATAATGTAGCACCCCCGTCGGAAGTGACCGTTCCGCCAAGTACAGCTGTTACATCGGTAATGTTGGATGCATTGGGGGAAGTTACTGTGGGAGCAGTAGCTCCTCCTGTAGTTGTTATTGAAAAATTATCAATTCCTAAACCTTGGGCATTTGTACTACCACCTGAACCGGTATAAGCCCATCTTAAATAATAACTTGATCCGTTTGCAATTGACAAACCACTAATAGTTACTGATTTTGAAATAGTTGTTGGTGGATTATTTATTACTGTATTATTAGCATCAGCTATGTATGATTGATCTCCATTAGTTTGAGAAGTCCAAGTTGTTCCATCGATACTAGAAAAGAAGTTAATATCCCACGCTCTGGAACCAGATCTATATTTTTCAATATCAAAAGTGATAGATAATGAACTTATTGTTGATCCTGTATTATTAGTAATTTGTACAAATAAACTTCTAGGACTAGAAAAAGATCCTGTTGTAAGGAATCCAACAGCTCTGTCAGTTGAACTTGCATTAATTCCATTTGCCCAATTTACTGTTCCTCCAGCTGACGTTCCAGTAACAGCTCCTGTTCCACTTGAACCATAAGCAACTGTAGTTGTCGTGCTTGTACTCGTTGAATAAATTATTCCTGAACTCACTTTCCATCCGGAAGGCAAAGAGGCCGTAGCTGTAGAACCAATTCCATCAAAATTTTGTGTAAACGCAGTTCCATTTGCTGTTATTGAAATCTGCCCCCACCCCTGCCCGCTAAAGAGCATCAAAGCAAAAAGTAAAATTGTAAATTGAAGTTTGCGCAGTTTGGTTAAGCCTGTAATTATTTTTTTCATGAGTCATTAATTTTAATTATTTATTTGTCACATGGAATACGCCATATAATAACATTCTCATTTTGTTTGAATATTATTCTGATGGCTATTTCATAATAGAGAAATTTAAAGATAATGCATATAAATACACTTATCTAATTTATTGAATAACAATGGGTATATATTTTCTTAAATGATTTTATTCAGGCTATAAAAGTACGCTAAAATAAAATACAAAAATGGAATTTAGGTTAAATTATTATTAAATTTTGCAGGTTTTTAGGAGTGGCTTGCTGGGAGGGGGGAACAGTTGTCAGTTATCAGTGAGCAATGAAAGTGAAGACTTAGGGACTGAGAGACTGAGAGACTGAGAGAGCGAGGGAGTGAAATGGCGACTAAGAGACTGAGAGAAAGAGCTCACCGTATAGGCATTTAATAAATTACACTTGCTTAAAAAATTAAAAACATAAGGTAAATTAAATTTAAGACTTTAGGATTTTAGGCTGTAGGCAAATTAATTAGGAATTAAAAATGAGGAATTAGGAATCAACTTCAAGACGCTTGTTCTATTTTTTGTCTGTTTTCGGCCATTTTTTTATGAGATGCTTCTTCCATCAGCATGACAAAAGGCATGAATGAGCTGCTTACTGCATCAGCATGACAAAAGAGATGCCCTCACTCTCTTAGTCTCTCAGTCCCTTCGTCCTTTTTTTCACTGATTACCCTTTCAGCTTCACTTTCCAATCTCCATTTTGCTTGATCAAGGCGATCAGTTTTTCAACGGCTTCCTTTTCGGGGATGTTCTTGGCTACGATTGTTTTTCCTTTGTAGAGGGTGATGTTGCCGTTGC
Source organism: uncultured Bacteroides sp. (assembly GCA_964496885.1). Taxonomy (GTDB): domain Bacteria; phylum Bacteroidota; class Bacteroidia; order Bacteroidales; family JACABE01; genus JACABE01. Next base: position 7,980 of record CAZCBG010000077.1, read on the forward strand.
CACTGCCGACATAACCGTAGTGCGCATCGGCCATTTCGCCGGGTCCGTTGACGATGCAGCCCATCACGGCTATTTTAAGTCCTTTCAGATGGGAAGTTTTTTCTTTGATGGTTTTCAAGGCAGACTGTATGTTGAATTGTGTCCTACCACAGGACGGACAGGCAATAAACTCAGTTTTGCTGATACGGACACCACTGGCCTGCAGCAATGTAAAGCAAGTTTCTACGATGGTTTCGGCCGAGAAATGGGGGTTTTCTATCCAGATACCATCGCAAAAACCATCCACCAGTAAGGCAGCAAAATCAGCAGCAGCGCGCATTTGAAAACTTTCTTTGTCTTTCGCTAGATAGGTTTTTTTTACGATGACCGGCGTCTCAATACCGGCTGAAATCAAGTGGGCAAAGAAAAGCCTTTCAGCATGCATACCCTCGTCTTCAAAAGCAGTAACAAATACAAGTTTTTTGTTGTTACGGATGCCATTTATACATTCAGTATTGCTGAAATCGGTATGAATGCTGGGAATCTGTATAAACTGAATTTGTTGAAAATTTATATTGTCAATCAGCTGATCGCTATCTGGGTATAAATTAAAATGCTGATGACTGAGATTATTTTTGATTTTATCTTCGTTGATCGAATAATCAGCTTTCATTGCCACATCGTTTCCCACTATAATTACTGGCAAAGAACCGCCGATACGGTCTACCACCGCGGTGCTTCTTCTTTGATATTGATAGGGATTTACAGGAAACTTGGGCTTGATATTTTGGACGTAATCGGGTGTGGAGGCGATCTTGTAGAAATCTACAATCTTACGCGCCACAGGGATTTCAAATTCAGGGTCTTCAGTAAGCGAAACCCTGATGGTATCGCCAATACCATCTGCCAATAAAGCGCCAATACCTGCAGCCGATTTCATGCGTCCGTCTTCTGCATCTCCGGCTTCGGTTACGCCTAAATGTAGGGGGTAATTCATGCCTTCGGCCACCATATTGGCTACCAAAAGTCGGGTAGAAGCAATCATCACCTTAATATTGCTCGATTTCATCGATAATACCAAGTTGTGAAAATCGAAGCCTTTACACATACGGATAAATTCCATGGCCGACTCCATCATACCCTGAGGTGTATCGCCATAACGGTTCACAATACGATTGGAAAGCGAACCATGGTTGGTTCCGATACGGATGGCTGTTTGGTTCCGCTTGCAGATCTCTATCAAAGGCCAAAAGCGTTCGGCAATTCTTTCCAATTCTTCTTTGTATTCGATATCCGAAAAATCATATTTTCCAGAGACACGGTCGATGTAATTACCGGGGTTGATCCGTACTTTTTCAACAATGGCCGCTGCAACTTCCGCCGCTTTGGGATTGAAATGAATATCGGCAATCAGAGGTGTGGTATAGCCTCTTTTATACAATTCATTTTTAATATTTCCAAGATTTTCAGCTTCTTTAATGCCTGGTGCTGTAATGCGAACATATTCACAGCCAGCATCTATCATGCGGATGGCTTGGGCAACCGTGGCCATGGTATCCATGGTATCGGTATTACACATCGATTGTATACGGACAGGGTATTCGCCCCCCAGCGGAATGTTTCCAATATTAACAACACTGCTTTGAAAACGCTTAAAGGTATATGGATGATCTGTAAATTCTAGCATCGTGGATTGGGTGATTGGGTGATTGGGTGATTAGGTTATTAGGTTATTGAGTTATTGAGTTATTGGGTTATTGTATCATTGATTAGTAATGGTTAATTTTTCATGCTGACGAAGGAAGCATCTCATCCAATTTGACTGAGATTCCTCGCTTACCCGGAATGAAAAAAGATGGATTCGCTCAGGCCCTTCGTCTCTTAGTCTCTTCATCACTGATAACTGATAACTGATAACTGTTCACTGATCACTAATACCCCTCTTTCAGGAAATTTAAGTCTTTGGCAACGACTAAGTTTATATTTAAAATATCCTTTTTCGATACCTTTTGAATGTTGGCTAAGCGATAGTATTCCTGTATGAGTCTGGCCAATAAAACGCAGGCAGAACAGGGATGAGAGAATGGTTTGTAAATATTTTTATGTGGTTCGTAAATTAAATCGGCCAATTCAAAAGCTTTTTTGTCGGCAAAAGCTTTGGAAACCTCATCGTTGAAATCGTTGATAATTTCAAACAGATTATTTTCATAAATATTTCCCAGATTATGCAAGCCCAGTCCAAACATACAGGAACGAACGCAACCGTTGGGATCGATGGTAAGCATCGTAGGTTGGTAAAAGCCCTTTCCTTTGCACAAACTACTGTTTATAAGTTCTTTGAATGAAAGATGGTGGATGTTTTGAAATGAAGCATCCGTTGCTCCACCCATATCTACAAGATCCATTGTAATAGGCGTCATAAATTTAAGGGTTTTTATTTGCAATGTTTTTTTAAGATTGAGAAGAAATAAATCCAATAAAACTTTACCTTCTTTAGACGATACCAATTCATAATGCAAGCCCACCGTTTCACAGGCTTCAATAGTGGAAGTAAGTTGTTTGATGCCGGGTATATCTTTGTCTAATCTAGAATCAAAATTGATAGCCAGCTGGTTTAAACCGCTTTTTTTCAGCAGTTTAATCAAAGCCAAAGAAGATGAAAACCGTTGTGTACCGACTTTAAAAAGTATTTTGTTTCCCCAGAAAGTGTTGGTAAATAGCCTGGTAGGAATTCCATAATTGGCAGCATACCGAATCAAATCAAAAATATCAACATTGGCCAATAAGGTTTCGCCACCGGTAAAGTTGATGCCATTTTCCAATAAACCTGCAAAATAAGCATCTGCAATAATGCTTTTAATCTTGGTATAGGATAACTCTTTGCCTTTATATGAATTTCTGATGGTTTTTAAAAAGCAATAGGGACAATTTGAATTGCATTCGTAGGTAAGTTCGAGATTGATGGCTTCAACGTGAGCGATAGGAAAATGGAGGTAATGATTTTTTAGTGCTTCGGCTTTAGAAGCCTGTTGAAGTTCTTCCACTTCAATGATTTTTATAAAGCCAAATTCTTCTAATTTTGCGATGTTTTTATCATTGGAGAAATCAGTGTAATTGTTCAAGCCGGCATAATACAAATCAAAAAGAAGTTTCGTCAATTTGTCAACAGGCAATTTTGTCATTGCCAATCTGTTTTTAAGTAAATCTCTTTTAATCAGGTTGCAACAAAGATTGCTTAATTGTATCGCTTTCATCATTTATAAAATCATTGACGATACAAACCTACAAATTATTTTTAATAAAAATTAAAATAAATACAAAAATTACAAAATCCGCCAAGAAGAAAGCTAAGCATTGATGAATAGGTGTTTAGGCTGTAGGTATTTAGACTGTAGGTGTTTAGGCTATAGGTTTTTAGGGAAGGAAACAGGTATGCCCGATCTGTAATTATAATGCCTGAATAGCTTCATTCATATAAATACTTAAAAACATATTTATTCATCTAGGTTGTCAATTTTTTATATTTTTGTAAAGCTATAAATAAAGGCTGTTTGTTGTTTAATCCTATGTGATATGCTATATGAAAATAAAGAAAATCAATTATTTATATATTTTCCTTCTATCTGTCTGTTTACTCCCGATTTCGCTTAAATGCCAGATCAGCTCTGGAGGTATTCCTCCAAGTTTTGAATACAACCTAAGCAAATCAGCTATTCAAACCTTGAACATCGATAAACCTGATCTTTCAAAACTTCTACTGGAAGACGAAACCTCAGCCCAAAAAGGAGAAGCCTATCGAATGGGCATATTGTTGCCTGTCAACAAAGGCATACACAATGCAGGGACATGGACTACAATGAGCAATGGCGATAAAATATGGCAATTGAGGATTACTGCAAAAGCAGCCCTGGCTACCAGTTTGTATTATGATAAATTTTACCTGCCCATAGGCAGTCGTTTGTTTGTATACAATGATGACAGAACCCAGCTTATAGGCGCATTTACTTACAAAAACAACCATAGCAGTGGTTATTTTGCCACAGAGCTGATTGCCGGAGATGCCTGCATACTCGAATATTATGAAGCTTTTAGTGTAACCGACAGCGTACACCTCAATATTTCTGAAATAAATTATGCTTACAGAGGGGTAAGCATTGCAACCCATTTAAAATATGGATTTGGAGCCTCTGGCAGTTGCGAGGTAAATGTAAATTGCCCGGAAGGAAACAACTGGCAATTGCAAAAAGCGGGTGTTGCGCGTATCAATGTCAGGGTGGGTGGAAGTTCAAAATGGTGTACGGGCTCATTGGTCAACAATACCTTGCAGGATTTCAAACCCTATTTGCTTACGGCTGATCATTGTGGTGTGAATGCATCTGCTACTGATATTACACAATGGATGTTTTATTTCAATTACGAAGCAGCCGGCTGCAGTCAACCTTTGGCGGAGGGCACACTGGCATCGCAAAGCATGACCGGAGCTGTTAAAATTGCCAATGGTGGCAATGCCGGCAATACCGGTTCAGATTTTTTATTGTTACTCCTCAACAACAATGTTCCCGATTCTTATAATCCTTTTTTTCTGGGTTGGGACAGAAGTGGAGATTCGAGTCTTTCGGGTGTTTCTATCCATCATCCGGCAGGAGACATCAAAAAGATTAGTACTTATACCAAAACCTTGCAAACAAGTGCTTATAATATTGCACTTTCGCACTGGAAAGTTTATTGGGATTCCACTGCTAACGGACATGGTGTGACTGAGGGAGGCTCTTCGGGTTCCCCCATTTTTAATACTTCCGGCAAGCTCGTTGGTACGCTAACGGGTGGCACTTCCGATTGCTCCCAACTCAACGAGTCCGATTTTTATGGAAAATTCGACTGGCATTGGGATAAAGACGGAGCCACGGCAGCCGAGCATCTGAAAGAATGGCTGGACCCGACCGCAAGCAACGTGATTCAATTAGGTGGTATTACCTATAATAAAGCTGATTTTATTGCCAATACTACCTTGGTAAAAGTGGGGGAAGCTGTAAATTTTACAAACAAATCTAATGGTGGCCCCTATAGTTATGTATGGACTTTTGACGCTGCCATTCCTGCCACATCTACCCTTGAAAATCCGGCTGATATTCAATACCTCACAACTGGTTTATTTGATGTAAGCTTAAAAGCCAGCAATTCAGATACAAGTTTTACAACCACAAAATCAAATTATATAAGAGTCTGGAACGACGTTAAAATTTACACTTCTCTATCTGGTGGACAATTATGGATCAATTTCAATAATAATATCATTAGCAGCTATAATATTGCTATTTTTGATGTCATGGGACGAAAAGTGATAAACGCTGCTCAATCGAATGCAATTCAGAATCTTTTCAGTTTAAATTTGAGCAATTTATCTTCAGGTGTTTATTTTGTGAGATTACAAACAAATCAAGCCGAATATGATAAAAAGATAGTGATAGTCCATTAAATAAGAGAATATACCTATAAATTGTTAAGTTGTTTGGATTGGAGCTAAATTTTTAAGTATTTTTGTATCGTAAATATCAAAAGTCTTATGCTTACTTCGAACGAAATATTATCTTACTTAAAAGCCAACAAATCATATTTGCATGAAAATTTTCATTGTACAAAGATTGGATTATTTGGCTCCTATGCCCGTAACCAACAAACAGAAACCAGTGATATAGATATTGTTGTATTGTTTGAACCTGATACTCCTGATTTGTATTACACAGAACTCGCCTTAAAAGAATTGATTGCCAAAAATTTCAATAAGAAAGTAGATATTTGTTCAGAAAAGTGGATCAACCCAATTTTTAAATCGGCAATTTTAAAAGAAGCGTTGTATGCATAACAAAGATTATTTTAGAAACTGTCTAAGGAACTGTCTAAATTTATTAATTCGAAATTCATAGGGTTTAAATATTAGTTTAAAAATCAAAATAAATAGATTTGTTTTAAAAATAAACGTGATAAAAAAGCTTGCTGCCTGCCGGTAAGCAAGGTAGGCAAGAAAAATCAAGACTGCAAATCATCCCGATATATCGGGACTACGCTTTTTAAAATGCTGCGCTTGCCTGCCGGTAGGCAGGGCAATCAGTTAAAAGCACCACCGCTATTTTAAAGGTTCTGTGGCGTAAATTCTACCGATACTGAATGGATTTTGCAAATAGTCCTATCCGTATTAGAGTTTCTTAATTTCTGACTTGCAGAATACAAAAGAATTCTTAATTTCAAATTTTGAATAAAACAAACTTTTTGAATCCTAGACCCATAGTGTAAGTATGAGTATTGATTTATACTTTTCGCTAAAGTGGTGAACCCTCCGGTTACAGAATAGTATATTCTTTTTAATATATTAAAATTTCATTAATTAATAATATGTTAAAACAATACACTGCCGTGTAAGATATCTCCTACAAAAATTTAAGATAATTCCTACAAAATAGGGTAGTTATTTGCCAATCTTTTATTTTACCTTTGCCTTATTTATAAACTTTTAAAAAAAAATTATTTAATGCTTAACAATTAATTGTGTTAAAGTTAAGTTAATTATTCTGTTCTTTTTAATGAAGTTTCAATTGGTTGCAGGTTTCAATTAATTGATATTCAGCGATAAAGAGTATTTTAAATGTATGAAGCACATAGAAAAACCTGAAAAAAACATGCAAACATCAGCGTAAACCCTTGGGTGTGTGTACTAGGATTGTTTTTTTTATTTAGTTTTACATTTTAATTATAATCTATTTAAAATTAAAATACAGTGTAAAAATATTAAATCTCAATATATTATATCAGAGCCATTGTATATTAATAAACTAAAAACAAAATTATATGAAAAAAATTTTTACAATTTTAATCTTAACAATTGTTTTACTGCTAAATGACATAACAACAATTATGGCTCAAACAGCTACAGCCCCTTCAATAGGTGATGGTACAATTGGAAATCCTTATCAGATTGCCAGCTGGCAAAACCTTTACTGGGTTTCTCAAAACAGCAGTAGCTGGAGCAGTTATTTTATGCAAACAGCAAATATTGATTTTGCATCTGCGAGTTTAACGCCTATTGGTTTAAGTATTTCCAATTCATTTAAAGGAACTTATGATGGTTATGGACATACAATATCAAACTTTACAATTTCTGGCTCAAATTTTTTGGGCGTATTTGCTTATTTAAACAGTGGTACCATTAAAAATCTGGGAGTTACGAATGCAACTATCAATGGTACAGGCAATAGTGTTGCTGCTCTTGTAGGTTATTCATATTCAGGAACTATTCAGAATTGCTATGTTGCCGGATGTAGTGTTACTGGTTATAGTGGCGTAGCAGCACTTGTAGCTGTTGCTTACTCGCCTAATACAATATCCCAGTGCTATGTATCTGGCGGAACGGTCACAGGATCTGAATTGATTGGTGGACTTGTTGGCCTAAATTCGGGAACAATTAGCAATTGCTATTCAAGAACTGATGTAACTGCATCGTATGGCATTATGGGAGGATTAGTTGCAAAAGAAATACAGACTCCAGGAGAATCAATAACGAACTGCTACTCAACTGGGTCTGTAGGATCTGGTACAAATGTTGGCGGCCTTATTGGACAATTAGATGGTACCGATAACACAATAAATTCTTACTGGAATACTGAAACCTCCGGACAATCTACAAGTCAGGGAGGAACCGGAAAAACCACTACAGAAATGAATACTCAATCAACATTTACCAATACAGGATGGGATTTCAAAGGTGAATCCACCAATGGACTCAATGAAATCTGGAATATTGGCAACGGACGGAACAATTTATATCCCTATTTCAATTGGCAATATCCTGCTGATCCTCCTGCTCTGATTATATTAGTGGATGCCTCCAAAGCAAACGATGCCGGCAATGGATTAAGCTGGGCAACCGCCTATAAAACCTTGCAGGCTGCTTTGGATTTGGCTGTGAGCGGTGATCAGATATGGGTGAAAGCAGGAACTTATACTCCAACTTCTACCTACGATATTGCTTCTCCAACCGACAGAGATAAACATTTCCGTATGAAAACAGGTGTAGCTATCTATGGTGGTTTTGCCGGAAGCGAAACAACTATAAGCCAAAGAAACCTGGGAGCTAATTCAAGTATCTTGAGCGGTGATATCGGAACGATTGGGAATAATGCTGACAACTGCTATCATGTATTTTATAAACCAGGGGCTTATGCTTTAGATCAAACAGCTGTCTTGGATGGTTTTACCATAAGCGAGGGGAATGCTAACGGCTCAGGTTTAAATGCGAATGGTGGGGGGATGAATGGAACT